>JASFYV010000105.1:0-17680 GCA_045046925.1 Candidatus Marithrix sp.
TACTTAAATATCAGTAAGTTACACCAAATTGACAAAATATCTAACTAACTGATATTTAACATTTTTTTAGTTTTTCTTCATAGTCTGAGCCCAGTACCGATTTTTGGTTATAGAAAATATTTTTGGTTAGCTATGTTTTTTGGTGCATTACCTGATTTTATCTATCTAGCTGCACATTTTATAGTTATTTTACCTCTTTGGATAAATGATAATATTGTATTAGAAAGTGAAGCTTTTTTAAAAGTAATACCTAATTGGATGTTTTTTAGCTACAATTTATTACATAGTTTTATTACCGCATTTAGTGTTATCACTATTGTCTTTATTTGGAAAAAAGAATTAGCATTTGCTATGCTAGGATGGCCATTTCATATTGTTTTAGATTTTCCTTTTCATTCAATAGAATATTTTCCAACTCAAATATTTTGGCCTATTTCTGATTTTGTTTTCAATGGAACAAACTGGACTAACCTTTATATATGGCTTCCAAACTTAGCTGGCCTTTTAGTTTTGTTTATTTGGCGTAAATATCAAAAATCATCAACATTTTAATTTAGATAATTAATATCAATCAAAAATATACAGAAAATTGTAGTTATTAATCTATTGATAGAAGAAGCCCATTATTGTAAAATAATAAAAAACTATCAATGGCTCACAAATAATGAACAATACAGAATTACATAAAATTTTAGTTGAATTCAATGACACTAAAACAGATTATCCACACGATAAAACTATAATTGATCTGTTTGAAGAACAGGTTGAACGGACTCCAGAAAATATTGCTGTTGTATTTGAAGATAAACAATTAACTTATAAGGAATTAAATAATAAGTCTAATCAATTAGCTAATTATTTACAAACTTTAGGAGTTAAACCTGAAGTGTTAGTAGGGATTTGTGTTGAGCGTTCTTTAGAAATGGTAATAGGATTATTGGGTATTCTAAAAGCTGGCGGGGCTTATTTACCCTTGGATCCAGCTTATCCTAAATCTCGTTTGGCTTTTATGTTGGAAGATGCACAAGTTGCAACATTATTAACTCAAGAAAACTTAGTTAAGAATTTACCTAAACATCAAGCTCAAGTTGTCTGTTTGGATACAGATTGGGAAGCAATTTCTAAATTACCAAATATTAATTTAATACATGATGTTAAACCTAATAATTTAGCTTATGTGATTTATACTTCTGGTTCTACTGGGAAGCCTAAGGGAGTTCAAATAGCTAATCATGCAGTTGTTAATTTTTTACATGCAATGCAACAGATAATGAAATTAACAGTTAAAGATAACTTATTGGCTGTTACTACGATTTCCTTTGATATTGCAGTGTTAGAGCTATTTTTGCCTTTATGTTTTGGTGCAAAAGTTGTAGTAGCTAGTCATGATACCGTATCTGATGGTGTACTTTTATCAAAATGTTTAGAGCATCATAATATTACAATAATGCAAGCTACACCAGTGACTTGGAAAATATTATTAGCTATGGGTTGGAAGGGTAATCCTAAGTTACAAATATTGGTTGGTGGAGAACCATTTTCTAAAAAATTGGCTCATCAATTACTTAACAAAGGTTCAAATATTTGGAATTTATATGGCCCTACAGAAGCAACTGTGTGGTCAACATATTATAAACTAAACAAAGATTGTGATAATTTTGTTCCCATAGGTAAGCCTATTGCTAATACACAGATTTATATTTTAGATAATAATTTACAATCGGTTTCTATTGGTATTGCTGGTGAAATTTATATTGGTGGTTTTGGCCTATCTATAGGCTATTTTAATCGTCCAAAATTAACTACAGAAAGATTTATTGTAAATCCTTATAATAATCAATGTATGTATAAAACTGGGGATTTAGCACGTTACTTACCAGATGGAAATATAGAATATATCGGGAGAATTGATAATCAAGTTAAAGTCCGTGGTTTTCGAATTGAACTTGGAGAAATAGAAGCACAGATAGCTCATCATCCTTTAGTACAAGAAACAGCAGTAATTTGTTCTGAGTTGGAGACAGATGATAAACGTTTAATAGCTTATGTAGTTCCTAAATTAGAAAATCTTAACCCAACTATTGACAAATCAGTTCAAAACTCTCAAATTAAACAACTTTCTCATTGGGAGCAAATTTGGGAACATGCTTATGACAATAATTCTAATCAAGATGAACCTACATTAAATATTTCAGGATATAATAGTAGCTACACTGGTTCTCTTATTTTAGAAGAAGAAATTAAAGTCTGGATTGATTCTACTGTTGATATTATTTTATCTTTAAAACCTAAAAAAGTTTTAGAAATAGGTTGTGGAACTGGTTTATTATTATCTAAAATTGCTCCTTATTGTGACGAATATTTGGGAACTGATTTTTCATTATCAGCGTTAAAACAAACCAAAAAATTAAAGAAATTATATGATAACTTAAATCATGTTATGCTTAGAAATTGTAAAGCTGATGATTTTATTGACATTGAATCAGAAAAATTTGATACTGTAATTATAAACTCTGTAATACAATATTTTCCTAGTATACATTATCTAATTGATGTATTAAAAAAAGCTATCAAAGTTATTAAACCTGGTGGTCATATTTTTATTGGTGATATTCGGAATTTAACTTTATTGAAAGCTTATCATACTTCCATACAGTTATATCAATCTTCTGATTTTATTACAAAATCAGAACTACAACAGCGTATACAACAGTATTATTCTAAGGAAGAAGAATTACTCCTTGATCCTAAATTTTTCCTAGCTTTTCAACAGCATAATTCCCAAATTACTAATGTAACAATTCAACCACATAGAGGTCGGTATTATAATGAGCTTACCAAATTTCGTTATCAAGCCATTCTTCAAGTTGCTGGGAAAAAGAAAGATGATGATATTCCTTGGGTAGATTGGTCAAATTTAACAAATATTCATCAGCAACTAGAAACAAAACAAGTTATTGGATTTCGCAATGTACCAAATGCCCGTCTTGACACAGAAATACAAACTTTAGAGTGGTTAAAAGATGCTGAACCAACTGCAACAGTTAAGCAATTACGCGAAATCTTAACAAGAAATGGTATAGAACCAGAAGATTTATGGCAATTAGGTGAAGAATTAGGTTATAAAGTAGAAATTAGTTGGTTAAATACTAATTCTAACGGTTGTTATGATATTCTTTTCAAGTCTCCTAATTGTTCAGATAAACAAATTCCTTTACCAAATATCCACCCATTACCATGGCATCATTATGCTAACAATCCTTTGCATAATGAAGTAATTCAAAATATTATTCCGAAGTTACGCCAATATTTACAAGAACAATTGCCAGATTATATGGTTCCTGCTTTATTTGTAATGTTAGATACGATGCCATTAACTCCAAATGGCAAAATAGATCGTAATGCGTTACCTGAACCAGATGGTTTGCGTCCGCAATTAAAAACAGATTATATCGTACCACAAACAAAAACTGAACAGCGTATTGCAAAACTTTGGCAACAAATCTTAAAAATCAATAAAATAGGTATTCATGATAATTTTTTTGATTTAGGTGGTAATTCTCTATTAGCCGTTCAATTTATTACTAAATTAAATGTCAATTTTCAAATTAATTTAGCCATTCATAGTCTTTTAAATGCACCAACTATTGCAGAATTAATAAAATTAATTGAAGGTAATATAATAGAATTACCCCCTAATTTAGTTATTCTACAAACAGGTAATAGTAAAAAAACACCTTTATTTTTAATGCATCCTGGAGGAGGCCATATTTATTTTTATAAAGATTTAGTGCATCATTTAGATAGTGATCAACCAGTTCATGGAATTCAAGCTCAAGGTACATATGGAAATAGCAAACCACTTACTAAAGTCGAAGAAATGGCAGCTAAATACATTGAAGTAATACAAATTGTCCAACCAGAAGGTCCTTATCTATTAGGAGGAGCTTGTTTTGGTGGTGTTGTAGCTTTGGAAATGGCAAAACAACTACAAGAACTTAATCAACAAATTGCTTTGCTTGCTGTGATAGATACACCTGTACCAGGACAAATACCATTTAAACTTAAGTTACATCATTATTTTGAACAAATCAAAATGACGATTAAAATGATTCCTGATTGGAATGTAGAACGTCTTTATAATATACTTAAACTTCATAATTTGAATTATCAAGCATTTTTAGATTATAAACCTGCTATTCATTCAGGAAAAATCCTTTTTTTCTCTGCTAAAGAAAGAAATGAATTTAATACTCAATTTTTAGAACAAGCTTGGTCTAATTTAGCTGCTGAAGGTATAGATATCTATCGAATTCAGGGAAATCACGTTACCATGAATTATAACCCTCATGTGAAAATATTATCAGAACAATTAATGAAACATATTGAGAAAGTATATATATAAATTTATTCATCTTTATGATAAAATATTTCTATCAAAGTTCTCTTAAACCCAAAGGATAATTTTCGCATTTCAAAACCATAAATAAGTATACTAACGAGCCTATAAAAAGCATTTGGTTTTAATTCAGCTAATTTTATTAAAAACTTTTCCATTTTTGGAAAGTAAATGAATAGTCTGAATAAATAAAAAATATTTTCTATAACTTGGATATCTTTCATATGCATAACACTATGATGGCCATATGATTCTTCAATATTTCTTAAATCTTGTTCTGTAATGAAATTATTTTCAAGTGCCATAGATGTAATGTCGAGCCCTCTATATGGTCTAAATAAAAAACAATCCATACCATTACTATTCGTTTGCCGTGCTATTTTAATGGTTTCTATAGCATCCTCTTTAGTTTCAAATGGTACTCCAAATATCCAATATGTTACATAGTCAATATTATTTTTCTGCAATATTTTAGTGACCTCCATCAACCTTTTGTTAGTGAAGTTTTTTTTCATTACATCTTTTCTTATTTTCTCACTTCCAGACTCTATGCCCATCCTGACAAACTGACAACAACCAGTATCTGCAATAGCTTCAATAACTCGCTCTTTACAAGCATTGACAGCAAGATTAATTGTAAAAGGTACATTTAATTCTTTCTTATATAATGCAAAAAAATCAATACACCAATTTACATCAAGATTAAATGTCGAATCTGTAAACATCAACATTTTAATGTCACGCTTTTTCAGAATTTGTTTTACTTCATTAATAACATTTTTTGGACTACGTAATCTGAATTTAAATTCATTATATAATTTGTTATATGAGTGGTTAAAACAGAATGTGCATTTATATGGACAGCCTCTAATAGCCATAATATTAGTGAAAGGCATTTCATTAAAATACTTATATTTATCATATATTTCTCTATCACAAAAAGGCAATTGGTCTAGATCTTTAATGAGTGGACGCAACGGATTTTTAACAATTTTGTTGTCTTTAGTTTTTACTATTAAATTTTGAATTTTGGTAAATCCTATTTTTTTGTCAATAGCATCCGCTAATTCTAAAATTGCTTCATCACCCTCACCTACACAAATTATATCAATATGTCCACATTCTTCTATAAAATTTGGGAAAAATGTTGTATATGGTCCTCCAGCTATTGTAAGAATATGTTTGTCAATCGTTTTTATTTCTTTAAGATTTTTAACAGTCCATCCTACATCAGGTGTCATCATAGTAAAACAAACTAAGTCAAACTCTTCAATACGACGATATAAATCTGTTAAATCTTTTATAAATACTTCAACATAATGTCCTTGTTTTTTTAATTGGGCAGACATCAACATAACACCCAATTGTTCATAAAAAAAATGCTGGCAAAAAGCTATTCTAATCATATATTTTTAATAGTTCTTTTATATTTTAAATATATCTGTTTAATTTACATTATATACAGGCAAATTATGTTTAAATGTCAGATGATTAACTATTTTTCATAAAATACTTTAATTAATCGCATTAAAACATATATAATATTTATTGTTTTAATTTATATATCTTTAATAAAAGAGCTAAACAATATCTTACTTAGAATATTAATGGCAATTTTTTAACTCTTTTACTTAAAAAATACATGAATTTTAGTATTAATTCACATTTTAAATATATACGATAAAAAATGGTTATTAATTGTCATTTTTACTGAAACTATTTTTTATGTGCTATGTAATATAGCAGAACCAGTATAAAATGATTATAAAAATTTGTCCGATTACGCTTCGCTAATCAGACCTACAATTATCAATTTATACAGGTTTAGCTATAACAACAGTTATTTAGAATAACGGTAAATTCATATGAAAGTCAAACTTATATTAATAATATTTTTATTAGGAATTAATTTATCTATCCAAGCTGAAATAATAACAGATGGTAGTCTAGGTCAACAACTAAACCTACCAGGTCCAAATTTCCAAATCACTTCAAATTTAGGTCAACAACATGGTGGTAATCTTTTCCATAGTTTCCAAGATTTTAACTTAAATAGTTCAGAAATTGCTACATTTTCTGGGCCAAATAACGTTAATAATATAATAAGTCGTGTGACTGGCGGTAATCCTTCCAATATTGATGGTTTAATTCATTCGACAATTCCAAATGCTGATATGTATTTCCTCAATCCATATGGAATTATGTTTGGGCCAAATGCTAAATTAGATGTACAAGGTTCTTTCCATACCAGTACTGCAGATTATTTAAAGTTAGGAAATGAAGGACGTTTTGATACTCGCAATCCAGCAGATAGTTTATTAACTGTTGCTCCAGTATCTGCTTTTGGTTTTTTAACTAATAATCCATCTTCTATTACTATTGATAATAGTAAATTATCGCTCCCAGATAAAAAAACATTTTCCTTCATTTCTGGTGATTTAGATATTAAAGGAGAAGACTTTTTTTATTCTGCTGATTGGTTTACTAGACCATTTAAAATGGATATAGAAGATGAAAAATCTGCTTTAATTAAGACTATGGATGGTAATATTGATTTGATTAGTTTTTCTGAAGCTGGTGAAGTACAAAAATTAGGAAATAAACTAGTAATAAATGAAAAAGTGTCTGGAGGAACTATTACTATTAACAATACGCATATAAATATTAGTGGTAAAGGAGGAGCTAACGCTTTTATTTATGGTGGAAATGTTAATTTCTCAAATTCTGGAATAAATGCTGAAATTTCTGGGAACACAGCAAAAAAAACGAATATAAATATTTATGCTGATGATTTAATGTTCAAAAATTCATCACTTATAGATGCTGCAAGTGCCATTGGTTCTGGAATTGGAGGTGATATTAATATTAACGTTACTGGTAATTTCATAATGTCTGGTTTACATCCACGTAGTGAAGCTTTAGCTAAAGCAACCCAAAAGCTAAATATGAACTGGATATTTGCTTCAGCTTTTGATAAAGGTACTGGTGGTAACATATATGTTGAAGCTAATGAAATGACCTTACTAGATAGTTCTCAAATTGATGTTAGTGTACTTGGTAATGGTAATGCTGGTGATAGTATAATTAAAGTTAAAGTTCATGATGTTTTAACTATTGCTGGACAACATCCTACCAATACTATAATTGTAAGTGCTATTGGTAGTTTTAGTGAAAGTCAAAAACCAAATTCTGGAAATAGTGGATTTGTAGACATAGAAGCAGGCAAAATACTATTGTTAGATGCAGGCACAATTTTATCTACTGCAACTGGAAGTGGGAATGCAGGTACTGTAAGAGTCAAAGTTGCTGGTGATTTGATAATGTCTGGAGTAACACAAGTTGCAGATGACCCATTTGAAGATTCTTCTATCACACTAATACCTTGGGCTTCTGGTATTATGGCTGGTGCAATTCCAATTTATGTGGAAGGAAGTAGTCCAGGTAAAGCTGGTAATATAGAAATTGAAGCTCGAAATATAATTATACGTAATGGTGCTCAAATTACAAGTTATACTGGTGGTAGAGATCCGGGTGGAAATGTGAAAATAGTGGCAAAGGAAATTATTGCAGAAGGACAAAATTTAGTTGAATGGAATAGTCCTAACGGAAGACAAGAATTATTATTCAAAAGTGGTATTTCAAGTGCTTCTTTTAGTGAAGAAAAATTCGCTGGTGGCGCTGGTAATGTAACTATCATAGCAGATAAAATTACTGTAAAAGATAATGCTGAAATCACTACTCAAACAGAAAATGCAGCTGGTGGAGATATTAATATTACCGTACCAGAACTTGTATATATAAAAGGCGGAACTATTTCGACTAGTGCAAATGGTGGTAAAGGCAATGGTGGTAATATTAATATTAGAAATCCGCAATTTACAGTTTTGGGTAACAATGGACAGATAAAAGCTCAAGCTGATGCCGGACATGGTGGTAATATCACCCTAAAAACTGATAATTTGATTCAATCCACGAATAGTTTGATCAGTGCCTCTTCAAGATTAGGTTTAGATGGTAATATAAGAATTGATTCTCCAGATTTGGATATGGAAGGTTTTTTAGTAACTCTACCTGGCGAGTTTACTGAAGTTAGCGGTCAAATGAAAAATCCTTGTAATATAAGTGGCAATAGTTTTATAGTCAAGAAGATAAATGGTAGTTCTCCAACTCCTTATGATTATAAACGATCATATGTTGTATTAGACAATACCAAAAAAGCTATCTCTAAGGATTTAAATAAAGATTCACCTGAAAAATTGGCTTATGCTTCCGAAGGCTGTAAACATGTAGATTAAAATTGCCTAATAATTTACATAATTTTTTTTAGTTCAATACTTGACATTACTTTAATTGTATCTTAAAATGATCAAGATCAGTTAGCCCAGATAGCTCAGTCGGTAGAGCAAAGGACTGAAAATCCTTGTGTCAGTGGTTCGATTCCACTTCTGGGCAAAATTTCCCACCTACCTTTCCTAAATTCTCGCATGCTATACTCAATGATATGAAGTTTTGAACTTCAACGTTAAAATATCACAACATCTTGAGATTGATTATGCAAAAAATTCTAAATATATCTGCAGTTGTAATAATCGTTTTAATTATAATTTCCATTTTTTCAATCAAGCATTTTTCGGCTAAAAAAGCGAATATATATGGCCCTTCCATGATGGCTTCCTCTAGTCAACTTTTAGCAATAGATACAGGTAAAGCTCTCTATATTTTTGATAAAGACGGAAGTACTATTGCTCGTAAGACATATCAAGAACTTAATATGCCACCTGAAGTTTCCAAAATGCAATTATTAGATAATACTCTTTATCTGGCTATGTCTGATGATGGTAGTCTTTACAGTTGTGATTTAACTAGTTGGAAATGTGGAATTTTACCTGGTTTTAGCAATGTGGCTCATGGTAGTTTTGGTTTTGTAATAACAGAAAAATATATTTATATAACTGACACATCTAGGCATACTTTTAAAACTTTTAATAAAAATGGAACATTAATCGCTGATTCTCGTGGTACACCAGTTCCTTTATGTTATCCAAATCAGTTAAGTTTGATTGATGGTGAGTTATATGCAGCAGATACTAATAATCATCGATTGGCTTTAATTGATATAACTAATCCAGCCAAAGTTAAAATTAATACAACTGTTGCAGTTACTGGTAATAATAAAATTTGGGAAGTTATAATGTCAGCTCGTAATTTACCAAGTTGGTGTGCTCCAATTTCTGATAAAATTTTTGGTGAAAACGGTGATGCTTATTTTGAACGAGCTTTAGATTTTAATGAAAAAATGAGACCTTCTGCTCCTGATTTAGCACGTAAAGGCAGTGTTTGGCCAACAGCTTTTGCATATGATGCTAATAAAAATTGGTGGATACTTATTGGTGGTAATAATTTAAGAAATAGCGATGTATTAATTTATCAAGATGGTAAAGCTATCAAACGTATCAATGAAAATATGGAAAAATTTGATCCGGTTGATATTAAGCTTTTTCAACAAGATATGTTAGTTTCAGATTTTGCCTCCATGCAAGTTTTAAAATTTTCTGAAAGTGGTAATTGGATGGGGGAATTTGGTGACTTAGATTTCCAACATGATATGAGAGACTTAAAAAAACTTAAGGATAAATATTCTCTTTATGCTACAGTATCTCAAAAAATGATATACTTTTTAGTATTTCTTGTGATTATAATAGCTATTTTAGACAAAATTAACAGAAAATAATCCAGCAGGCAATTACGAGTTTTCCTAGAAAAATTCTTTAGATACTGAATAATTATAGCATTTCCCGATTCAGTTAAATACAACCTCCCCTAATCCCCTCCTTAAATAAGGAGGGAACGAAAGGGGTGGTTTATGTGCTTTATACAAACGGAAAACGCTATATATCAATACTCGTAATTACTTCTTACATTATCTTTTAAATATTAAATAATTGGAAAATACCATATAATTAGGAACATTGCATAATTGTCCAACGTCTAATGTAAGAGTTTGCAACTGTGTCAAGTGGATTTTGTGTTAAACATTCATCAAATAGTTTCTTTGCTTGAGTATATTCATTTTGTTCATATAAAAATACAGCATTTGCAAATATATCTTTAGTTGCTAATTTTCCTTGTTTATTTTCTGGCTCATCAGCATCAAATACCTCATAAATATTGGACAATTCATAACTTTCCTGGAAAGAAATTCCATCAATCATCCGTAAACAATATTTTTTTGGGTCTTGTAATTTGACATAAGTGCTTTGAGTAATTAATAATAACACTTCATAAGTATCAGCTAAATCAATAATTTGAGAGGTAAAATTTACCACTTCACTAACTACCGTTAAATCCATTTGTTGCTGTTTACCAACCACTCCTAATGTAAAATTACCAGTATCAATAGCGATGCTAATTTGGATAGGAGCATAACCAACCCTTATTCGATGTTGATTATATTGCTTTAACTCATGTAACATACTTAATCCAGCCTGAATAGCTATATCTGCATCGTTATTAAATAAAGTTACCAACATATTACCAATATATTTATTTAAAAATCCTCCATGTTTACTTATAATTGGATTCATACGTTTAAGATAAGAATTGACGAATTTTAAATTATTTTGGGCTGTCATATCTTGGGATAAATTATAAAAATCTTTGATTCTACTACTTAAAATAGACATCTTTGTACAAATTTGATCACCTAAATATACTTCAGTAAAATCTTTTTTATTGAGCAAAGATAGAATCTGTGGAGATACAAATCTATTTAATGATCTGAATTGTTTGGATAAACTTAATTGAACTCCAATTCTTGCAACTAATTCATATTTAGAAATTGGTTTTACTAAATAATCATTAGCTCCTGCATCAAAAACTTGATTTAAGGTAGTAATTTCATTTTCAGTAGTTAAAGTTATGATTGGCAATTCATTAGCTGTAAAATGCTGTCTTATTTTATGACAATTTTCAATTAATCCAGTTTCTAACATATCTAGCAAAACTAAATCTGGTTGGCAAATGTCATTTTCTAAAAATTTAACCTCATTTATTGCAATATCAGTTAGATAATTTTTTTCTAAATAGCTTACCAAAATTTGGATACTTGCCAATTCATCACCAATTATAAAAATTTTACAGTTTTTACAGGAATATTTTGAACTTAAATGGAGATAAGGTATATTTTTAGTAAGAATTGGAATTGATACAAACGGCAATTTATTTTTAGGAATATTAATCGGTAAAGTAAATATAAATTTAGAACCTATACCAAGTTCAGAAGAAACTGAAATTTTACCATTATGTAGTTCTACCAGTTGTTTAGTAATAGTTAAACCTAAACCAGTTCCCCCATAAACTCGTGCAGTAGTGCCATCGGCTTGTTCAAATGATTCAAAAATACTATCTAGTTTATTAGCTGGAATTCCAATCCCAGTGTCGGAAATACTAACTTCAATGAATCCCTTTTTAATCTTTGCAAAAATTTCTACATGACCACCATCAGTAAATTTAACCGCATTACTAATTAAGTTGTGTAAAATTTGCTGCAATCTATTTTCATCAGCTGCTGCCTGAGGTAAACTTTCTGGAACTAAATTAATTAATTGTAATTTTTTCTTGCCAATGAGTGGTTTGCTTAAGGTAAACACTACATCTATACATTTATGTAAATCTATTGCTTGTACTTCTAATTCGATATTTTTATGTCTTAGCTTAGAAAAATCGAGAATATTATTGACTAAATTAGCTAAACGCCTACCACTAAGAACAATCATGTTTAAATTATCACAAGTAGCTTGTGGCAATTCACCAGTAGAGCCATCGTTTAAAGAATCAGCAATGCCGATAATACCATTTAAAGGAGTGCGTAATTCATGAGAAGTATTAGCCAAAAACTCATTTTTTAGTCTGTCCAAACGTTGCAATTCAGAATTTTGTTCTTCAAGAGTATTAAAAGAAGATTTTAACTGTTTAGCCATGCTGTTAAATGAGTTGGCAAGAGCACCCAATTCATCAGCTCGATCAACTGGTAAGATTTGTTCCCAATTTCCAGCGGCCAATTCTTTAGCAGCTTGATTGAGACGTAAGATAGGTTGCACTATAAATTTAGAAGTAAAAATACCAATTAAAGTTGCAATAATTAAAGCTATTAAAGTAAGCCATAAAGTATTGTAAGTATTAGCATTAATTCGTTCCATAAAATCTTCTTCTGGAACTACCACTATAATTAGCCAATCTAAATCAAATTTATTGCGAAATGGGGATACATGTACTAGTTGACGTTGATTTTGATAAAAGAAGTTAATTTTTTTACTATTTTTAATTTTGCCAAAATCACCATAATGATTGACTAGATATTTAACTGTAGCTTGAATCAATGGGTCTTTAACATCTTGAGCTTTAAGTCGTCGTTTATCTTCATCAAAGGAAGCATATGGAAATGAACCACCAACTAATAATCCAGACCGTTCAACGATAAATGTTTTGCCAGTCTTACCAATTTTCATACTGCGTAAAAAATCGCTAATTCTATTTAAGGTAAAGTCTGAACCTAAAACTCCTAATATAGTTCCAGCTTTATCATAATAAGGATACACAAAGCTCATTCCTGGTTGATTAGTGCCTTTAGAACCGATAAATGGATAAATATTAGTCCATCTAGCTTCAGTGGATGTTACCGCAAGCTGATACCAAGGACGTAAACGTGGGTCATAAGTTGTGTTGTCAATATTAACTGCATTACCACTTTCATCAAATCTATAATCTGCCATTAAGCCATTAGTTTTATTATCTTTTATATTGTAAGCCAATTTGCCATTATTTAATCTTTGGAAAGCAATGTAATCACCTTTGTAATTACCACAATAGATGTAACTTAATTCTTTAAATATATGACTTTGTTTTAATAAATATGGTAACCAACTACGTAAATCATGTATATCAAGTAAGCCGTTGGCTACCGAATTAGCATTCATATTGACTACTAATGATGGAAAATTTAGATAGGTATTAATATATTGTTCAATTCGAGCAGTAATTTCACTATGTAACTGAGTGGCCAAGTCATTAATAGTTTCTTGACCGTTACGGAAGGAAAAATAACCAGTTAGACTTACTGCTAAAATAATTTGGATCATAAACGGCACGATCAATACGGCTCGAATATGAACTTTTTCAGATAGTTTGCTGATCAAATGATTGATGAATGAATTTTTCACTGTGACTGATTTATATTTTTAGTAAATTATAGTGAAGGTCAACCATCCCATGTTCCTAGCATTGGGTAGGTATACAAAATGCTATAATTTATACAATTATGAAGTTATGCAGAGTTAATTAAAATATATAGGATGCAAAATTGCGTGAAGATGTAATTCGTGTACTCATTATATCCTACGTGAAATCTATATACAGTCTGCATTATTTAAGTTAAATTATCGCACTTAAATCTGTATTCAGCAAGAATATTTGTTAACTATGAGCATTTACCGATTTAATAAATACCAACCACCTGTTCTTAGGATCAATGCCATTAAGTTAAGGGCAGACACACAGGTCTGCCCCTACACAATATATGGTAGGGTTGAACCTATGTGTTCGCCCTTAATTTAATGATATTTACGAAAATGGGTACTAGATATTTCCGTTCCCCAATCTAGTTGAGGATAAGCTTCACGGGAATGACATTAATAGTAGCATTGTAGCTTAGGAGAGGTATACAAACGGGAATTGCTATAACAAATAATAATAAATTATAACTATTAGCATAATTTTTGTATAATATATATTAATAGCAAATTTTCAAATTAAGGACAATAAATTCATATGTGGTATTTTAATATAAATATTAATCCTTTAACTGGGATAAAAAAACATGTTAATTGTACATTTAAACCTCAAAATACTTTACCTAAAATGGTTGTAAAACATCGGCATTTAGATTCACATCCGCCATTACATCATTTTAATGTTGAGACTGCTAACAGCCTAAATTCAAGCTGGCTCAATAATATAATAGCAATGATCAGTATAATGATTGCACTAACTTTTATCTGGTGGTTAACTAACTCTAATGCTTCTATACCACTAATTAGCCCTGCTAGTTCGGTATTAACTACTAACTTAGTTGTTCCAACTGAAATAATATCGCTTGAAATCCCAGCAAAATTACCCAAAATCCCCAATATTTCAATTACCAATCATGCTTCAACTAAATTACCTTGGTTACATCTGAAAATCAAACCTGGCGATACTCTAGCTTCTATATTTCAAAAGAATAAGTTAAAACAATTATATCAAGTCACCCAAATAGAACATTCTAAACAGTTACGTCAGTTAAAAATTAACCAAGAATTACATATAAAATACGATATTGATAAGGTACAAGATTTAATTCTAATATTAAATAAAACTGATGAACTACATGTATTTCGTACAGAAACTAAAGAATTTGAAAGTGAAATCAGGCCGATAGGTAGAACCACTAAAATAGTAACGATACATGGTGTTGTTAAAACCACATTATCTGCTGCTATTAAACAATCTGGTTTATCCAGTCAACAATTAAATAAATTAATGGATATATTTGTTTATGATATTGATTTTGAGCGTGATATCCAAATTGGCGATCAATTTAGTGTGATTTATAAACAACATCAATTTGGTAAAGATATCGAAGAAGGAGATATTTTAGTTGCTGAATTTATTAACCAAAATAAACTATATCAAGCCTTAAGATATACTGATCAAGCTGGTAATACAGATTACTACACTCCGGCAGGAGCTAGTTTACAGAAAATTTCCTTACTAAGCACTCCAATCACTGATTTCAAAAGGTTGAGTTCTCATTTTGGAATACGAAAACATCCAGTTTCTGGGCGTAAACATCTGCATACTGGGATAGATTATAGTGCAGTACGAGGTACTCCAATTATAGCTGCTGGCGATGCAATTATTAAATTTTTGGGACGGAAAGGTGGTTATGGTAAAGTAATTATATTAGAACATGATTCACGAGTGAGAACTTTATATGCCCATATGTCAAAATTTGTTAAAAGTTTAAAAGTTGGAACTGAAGTTTCACAAGGAGAAATAATTGGCTATGTTGGTATGACTGGTAGAACTACTGGCTCACATTTACACTATGAAGTATTAATAGATAATGATTATAAGAATCCATTAGATTTTAAACAGGCATTTTCTTTACCAATAGTCGAACCGTCACATTTTTTCCAGAAAACTAAAAAGTTATTAGCTCAATTAAATGCGATTAACCAAGCTTCAGCACCGATAAAACTAGCACAGTCTATGACATCAACGCTAAAGCTACATGCCACAGTAATTAAGGAGTAATGATGTATATTGGACTTATGTCTGGTACTAGTGTAGATGCTATTGATGTTATATTAGCTGATTTTATTGGCAATGAAATTCATATACATGCCGCACATTCACATCCTTGGCCACAGGATTTACGTGATACTTTATTAACTCTTAGTCAAACTACTAAAGATCAAAGTATTTTACATGATATAGCTATTCTTGATGTAAAAGCCGGCAAATTATTTGCTGAAGCTACTCTTGCAATGTTAGAGCAAGCAAATATTCCCAAAGAAAAAATTGATGCTATTGGTAGTCCAGGTCAAACTTTATATCATCATCCAGATGGTAATCCGGCTTATACTTGGCAACTTGGTGATCCAAATATAATAGCTCAAATGACAGGAATTACCACAGTAGCAGATTTCAGGAGACGAGATATGGCTGCTGGTGGGCAAGGTGCTCCTTTAGCTCCAGCATTTCATAACGCTTATATGCGTAGTGCTGTAGAAAATCGGGGAGTGTTAAATATTGGAGGAATTGCTAATCTTACCATATTATTAGCTGATAAAGAACAACCAGTTATTGGTTTTGATACTGGACCAGGTAATGCTTTGCTAGATGCTTTTGCTTATCAACAGCAACATTTAAGGATTGATATAGATGGTGCTTGGGCAGCTTCTGGTCAAATTCATAGTGATTTATTAAAGGATATGTTGGCAGATGAATATTTTGCACGGCCTGCTCCTAAAAGTACTGGGCGGGATTATTTTAATTTAGAATGGTTAAGTTATCATACTTTAGGTCTTTCCTTGCCACCAGAGGACATACAAGCAACTTTAAGCCAATTTACTATTGATAGCATTGCTAATGCTATAAAATCATATAAAATTCAACGTTTATTAGTTTGTGGTGGTGGTGTACATAATTCATTATTGATGCAAGGACTGGCTGATAAATTACCAAATTGTAAACTAGAATCTACAGAAGCAATTGGCATTAATCCTGATTTGGTTGAAGCAATTTGTTTTGCTTGGTTAGCTAGACAGCGATTAAATAATCAATTTAGTAATTTACCATCAGTTACTGGAGCTAAACAGGCAGTAACATTAGGTGGAATTTATAATTAATAGGAACATACAATGCAACGTGATGTTATAAAAATATATCCTCAAGAGCCTAGCTCTATAAAGTTAATATTAACCTTGGCTATCGCTGGTTTAATTTCTGGGATTGCTATCATAGCTATTTATGAGGCTACTCTACCAACTATTACGGCATATAAAGCTAAAGTATTACGTGAGGCTGTATTTAAAGTTTTACCAAAAGTTACTAAAATCCAGAAGTTACAATATATTGATAATAAATTTCAACCAATTGATTCGGAAGAAAATAGTACAGAAATTATTTATGCTGGTTATGATTCAGAAGACAATTTAATTGGTTATGCTATTAATGCTTCAGGCTCTGGATTTCAAGATACTATTCAGATATTGTATGGATATATTCCCCAAAATAATTTAATAGTTGGTATGGAAGTTTTGGATAGTCGGGAAACTCCTGGTTTAGGAGATAAAATTTATAAAGACGCTGATTTTAAAGCTAATTTTAAATCATTGACGGTAAAACCAGCAATTGTTTTTGTGAAAAAAGGTATGAAATCGGCATCTAATGAAGTGGATTCAATAACTGGAGCAACTATATCTTCTAGGGCTGTAGTTAAAATAATTAATAAGTCTAATAACAAATGGTTGGATAGGATTCATATGGAGCAGTAGATTTCATTGGAACTTCCATCTAACAACCTGATATTAAAATAATTATAGCGTTTCCCATTTGTATAAAGTACATAAATCACCAGTCCCCAGGGATTAGGGACAATACCATTAAGTTAAGGGCAGACACGCAGGTCTGCCCCTACATAATATATTTCAATATTGTAGGGGCGAACCTATGTGTTCG
>JASFYV010000106.1:0-8452 GCA_045046925.1 Candidatus Marithrix sp.
ATACTTAAATATAAGTAAGTTACACCAAATTGACAAAATATCTAACTAACTGATATTTAACATTTTTTTAGTTTTTCTTCATAGTCTGAGCCCAGTACCGAGCCCAGTACCAAAAATAATACATGATACTTATTCACTGAAGTTACGCAGAAAGATTAACCTCCCCTAACCCCTCCTAACTTAGGAGGGGGACTATATTCCCCTCATTAAATAGAGGAAGGAGCAGGGGAGATAGTTTTCTGCGTAACATCAGTCATTCATACATCCAAGTTATAATAACAAAACTAACCAAAAAAAAGCAACGATTTT
Organism: Candidatus Marithrix sp.; assembly: GCA_045046925.1. Taxonomy (GTDB): domain Bacteria; phylum Pseudomonadota; class Gammaproteobacteria; order Beggiatoales; family Beggiatoaceae; genus DRQV01. Next base: position 310 of record JASFYV010000106.1, read on the forward strand.
TGTAAAATTATCTTAAATAGATTTTTCCGGAAATTCAGAAAAAACATCTTGGACTCGTTGTGATTTTAATAAGTAAACAATTGCCATAAAATCAAGATACAAAAAGATTAACAATGCTTCATCAAGTTTTTTAACATCTAGTAAGATATATAGGCTAAGAATAACAATTTCCAATAATATACCAGATAATAATAACCAGCGGCCTATTCCCCAAATACGTTTAACTACTTTTACATAGCGAGATTCAGGAACTCGTTGTATCATAGCAACTAATACTAAAATAGCTGGAATTGCTGGTAATAACAAGATGACAGTAAATTGCTCATGAGCAAATAATTTTACAGCTGAAATTTTTGAGATCATTGGCAAGATAAAAATCACAAAGTATTTCAATAAGTACAAATTTAATATTATCAATAACGATGGAATTTTTAATGTGTTATATTCATTATAATCTTCAAAGCTATATTTAGGCATTAGATAGTTTATATTCAATTGGTAAATAATAGACATTCTTTCCTAAATAACGAAAGTAATATAGGGATGTATGGTTATAATAGTTAAACCTGTCCCAAATGAGCAGGTTAATTACATACTTTACGTAGGATGTAATGAGTTTACGAATTACATCTTGATGCAATTCATACTGCATCCTACATTTATATACACTTATTTAGGAAAGATGTCTACTATAATTATAAATTAATACTATTAATGATTTTCTTTAGCTAAATTAATAGAATATTTAGGAATTTCCACCACTAAATCTTGGTCTGTTACTATTGATTGACAACTCAAACGTGATTCTGTTGTTAATCCCCATGCTTTATCTAACATATCTTCTTCATTTTCTGAAGCTTCTGTTAAAGAGTCAAATCCTTCTTGAAGAATTACATGACAAGTTGTACATGCACAAGCTTTTTCACAAGAATGTTCAATTTCAATTCCATTTGCCAGAGCGACGTCTAATACACTAGTACCAGATTCTGCTTCAATTACTTCTCCTTCTGGACAAATTTCTGGGTGAGGTAAAAATATAATTTGGGGCATTTTAATTTTCCGCAAATTCATTAACATTATGACCTTTCATAACTTTATGAACTGCTGTATCCATCCGTTTTTGAGCATAAGACTGAGTTATAGCATCTAAATGCTCAATCGCTTGTTTAATTGCTTTTATATCACTGCCTTCCTTAACTCTTAATAATTTATCCAAACCAAAATTAATGTCTAAAAATTCACTATGTTTTAGTAAATGTTTGCCATCAGATTTAAGAGCAGCTCGTAAGGCATTGATAACTCGATCAGCTTCTACTTGTTGTTCTCGTAAATTTCTGGTTGTTACATCATCTTGAGCATATTCTAATGATTCTCGTAACATACGTTCAATCTCATTATCCTGCAAACCATATGAAGGTTTAACAACAATTTCACTATATACACCAGTAGTATCTTCCTTAGCTGTAACACTTAACAAACCATCTGCATCAACTTGAAAAGTTACTTGAATTCTAGCAGCTCCAGCTACCATTGGTGGAATATTTTTCAATTCAAATCTAGCTAATGAACGACAGTCTAAAACTAGTTCTCGTTCACCTTGTAACACATGAATCGACATTGCAGTTTGACCATCTTTAAAAGTAGTAAAATCCTGAGCTTTAGCAATTGGAATTGTAGTATTACGAGTTATTATTTTTTCTACCAAACCTCCAATTGTTTCTATGCCTAATGATAAGGGAGTAACATCTAACAGTAACATATCATCATCAGGTTTGTTGCCAGCTAAGATATCAGCCTGAATTGCAGCTCCAATTGCTACTACTTTATCTGGGTTGATATCTATATGTGGTGAACAGTTAAAAAATTCTCCAACTTTTTCTCGTACTCGTGGCATTCGTGTAGAACCACCAACCATAACTACTTCATTAATATCATCTATTGTTAAACCAGAATCTCGCATTGCTCGACGGCATGGAAGAATAGTTTTCTGAATTATTGGATCGATCAATTCATTAAATTGCTCATGAGTTAATTGTCCTTGCCAACTAATACCATTATCTAATTTAATATTTAATTGAGCTGTAGCTTGACTAGTCAAAGTTTCTTTAGCAATGCAAGCAGAGTCCAATAATTCTCGAATATGATGATGTTCAGCATCACTGGCAATGTTAGCTTGTTGCATTATCCATTGGGCAATAATTCTATCTATATCATCACCACCCAATGCAGAATCACCAGCTGTAGCCATAACTTCAAATACGCCTTTATGCAAACGTAAAATCGAAATGTCAAAAGTGCCACCACCAAAATCATAAATTACATGAATCCCTTCTTTATTTAAACCATAAGCTACTGCTGCTGCTGTTGGTTCATTTAATAAACGTAATACATTTAATCCAGCTAAAGTTGCCGCATCTTTAGTTGCTTGGCGTTGAGCATCATCAAAATAGGCTGGAACGGTAATTACCACTCCAGTTAAATCTCCACCTAAACTTGCTTCAGCTCTTTGTTTTAAATTGGTTAAAATATCTGCGGAAACTTGTACTGGACTTTTGTCACCAGCCGCAGTACGAATTGCAGGCATACCTTGTTCATCGGTAAAGTCATATGGTAAACGAGTACCAGTAGTTTTAATATCCTCAATTCCACGTCCTAGCAAACGTTTAACTGAAGCAATGGTATTTAAAGGATCGGTGTTAGCAAATTGTTTGGCAATCTTACCTACAATTGGCATTTTTTCTTTAGAATAATGAACTACAGATGGTAATAAATGTTGGCCTTTAATATCGGGAAGAGTCTCTGTTATGCCACTGCGAACTGATGCTACCAAAGAATTAGTAGTGCCTAAATCAATACCGGCAGCAAGTTTATGTTGATGAGGGGCGGCAGCTTGTCCTGGTTCTGATATTTGTAGAAGTGCCATACATTTTCCTAAGTTGTGTTAAGTTCATTGTATATATGTAGTCCTTCTATAAAAAATCAAACTTGGCTTTTATTGGAGTTTAGTTAGTTTTGTCGCACCTAAGTTTAATTATAGCAACTCTTAACTATTAATACTTAATTAAGATTAATAATCAATTACTTATGTCACTTAAATATATTCAAATGGAAAATTATCCAAAGTTTTTCCTGTTAAACATCTTTTCTAAATAATGGTATATAAATGTAGGATGCAGAATGAATTGCATCAATCGTGTATCTAATGTGACTCGAAAGATGTAATTTGTAAACTCATTACATCCTACATGAAATTCGTAATAGTTAATACAATCATGCTTAGCTATTTTCGTTATTTAGGAAAGATGTCTATTTTAAACGTTTCTGCACACTACCAAAAGTACGAATCCAAGGTTTGGTACTATTGCGTAATGAATTTGGTAAATTAGCTAATGCAGTTGTGGCTTTAGAGTAACTAGAATAATTACCATATAATAAAACATACCAATTTCTACCTTGAAAAGAAGTTTTATACATAGCTACTTCCTTGAGTTTATGCTGTTCTAAAAACTTACTTAATGTAATTTGATCGTAAGCTCCCAAAACCTGTAGCGTATAGTATTTAGGATTTTGTTCTTTTAGCCATACTTCATTTTTTACTTCTATTTTAGTGGCTTTAATAATCGGTGGAATTTGTTTAACTGGTAATTCTGTGCTTATTAATGCTTTATTATTTATGCCTATATTTATATTAGTTATAGTTGGTATAACAACTGATTCTATCACTTCTATATGTTCTGACAGATTTTTTGTAGTAGCTTTTATATCATAAGTAACTATTGGTTCAATAATTGGTGGTACTGGTTTTTCAAATAAAATTGGATATTTCCAATAAATCATTCCAGCAGTAATTATTAAAGTTATAACAATTGGCAATCCCCATCGTAATTTTGAGTAGGATATTGATGTTTGGGTAAATCGATGTTCGCTAAATTGATGTAAAATACGTCCAGCATGTTGATTAATTTCTTCTGGTACTCCTTCCGATTCTTTGTATATTTTTTTAATAATTTCGCTAGTGAATGGATGAGTATTACGATAACTACTATTTTTTATATAAAACTGCAAATAATCCCGAACTTGAGTTTTGGAAAAAGCTGGTATATCCAAGTTATGTACTAAAGTATTATGCACAATTTTAAATTCAGGAGTTGCTAAAATACTACTGATTTGTGGTTCACAAAATAATACTATTCGCATTTTTGTTAAAGGTTCACCTTGCATAGCTAATTCTATAATTAACTTAAGAGTTGCTAAAGGCAATTTATGAGCATCATCAATAAGTAATACTGGCAATTGGCCATTGTAGCGAGTGGCTGTTATATGGTTACGCAAGCTATCTTGTAATTCTTTAATAGGCTTCCCATCATGACGAACATTAAATGCAGTTAGTACCTTGGATATAAACGTTTCTGGAGATATAGCTGGTGTGCTAGTATGATTATAAATCCACCAATGTTCATGTTGATTTTCAGCAGTTTTTCTTAATTGGTTTAATAATGCTGTTTTACCATAGCCAGTTTCAGCTAATATTAATAATAATTGTTCACTGTTTTGGATTAAATGGCAAATCAAATTAATACGTTGGTTTAATTCAGGAGTTAAATAATATCGTTGTGATCTTGAATTAAATGGATTTTCGGAATGGCTGGACATAATCTTGTACCGAATTTTAGTAACATATTTTAAGTTGGTTTGATGGAGTATAACTCAACTTAATTTAAAAATATCGAGTTAATCCGATTTATTATAACTGATATGTCTAATAGCTATTAGTGTATTAAACTAAGCAATAATATAGCCAATGCGTTAGTTAAATATTTGCATATTGACTATAACAATTTGATTATAAATAATTGAAGTTATTCTCTCAACTCTAAGTAATAAGGTCTCAAATAATACTAAGTATTTTCCAAGGTCTTGATATATTTTTTCAGCTAATTCTTCATTAGGCATCTTTCCTAAATAACGATATAAGACATAACTTTATGTAGGATGTAATGAGTTTACGAATTACATCTTGATGCAATTCATACTTCATTGTATCCTACATTTATAATATCTTTATTTATGGAAGATTCTGCCAGCAAATCAACCAATTTACAACCATCAGCGTCACAACTCAAAATAATCGCACTATCTTTATTCCAATCTCCAACAACCCATCTAATATTACCATCAACCTCATGACAATTAGGACGGTGAGTATGACCATGAATTAATTGAGTAACATTATATTTATTCAACTGTTCCTCGACTGCTTCAGTAGTTACATCCATGATTTCAACATTAGTATTTTTAATTTTGGCTTGACTAGATTCCCGAACTTCTTTCGCCAATTTTTTTCTTATTTCTAACGGTTGAGATAGAAAGAACTTCTGCCAGTTTGGGTCTCGTACTTGTTGACGGAAAGCTTGATAATCAGTATCTAAAGTACACAAGGTATCGCCATGTAGCAATAAAGTTGGTTTAGCATATAAATCAATTACATGATAATCAGGAATTAGTTGACAACCAGTAGTTTTAGTAAATTGTTCTCCTAGTAAAAAATCCCGATTACCGTGCATTATAAATACTGGTATGGTCAAATCCTGCAATGCTGTTAATACTGGTTCATAAACTGGTTCTTTATCATCATCTCCCACCCATACTTCAAATAAATCACCTAAAATATATAAAGCCTCAGCTTGTTTAGCTCGAGCAAACAAAAATTCTAAAACTTGCTTTAAAGAATCTGGCTTAGTTGGTGAAAGATGCAAATCTGCAATAAATAAAGTTTCCATTTAATGAACCATCTTAGAACCATAATCAAATTCTAATTCTTCCAACTCTTTTTGGAGTATTTCTTCAAAACAATGTTTACACATAAATTCAGAAGATAAGTCTAAATTATCATTTGGGTATTTTTTTAAAATAGCTTTCATACAATCATCTCTATCTTCTGGTGCTACAACTGTTTTACCAATTGTTTCATCATCGCTGTTAACTCGGAAAGAAATTATACACACAAATTCTTTACCATGTTCTTGAGAATCTTCTTCTTTTAATGGTGAAACCTCAATTATCTGTTCTGATTTATAATCTTCTAACAAACTTAACCATTCACTAAGTTCAATATATTGTTTTTTAGAGTCATCGGCATATATAATATATATTTTGGTTTCTGGCGTTGGAAATTCGTTAGCTGGATATTCAAGCCTAACTATATCATCATTGCCAAAAATTGCTTTCAGTTCATCGGAAGAAACCATAATAACCGATTTTATATCTTTAAGATTCATATTGTATTTATTGAATGATGATAAAGTGATATATATTGTTTGGCACTTTTTTGCCAGCTAAAATCACGAGTCATACCTGTTATTTGTAGTTGTTTCCAAATTTCCTTGTTATGGAATATTTTTATTGCTCGTTCTATGCAATGTAATAATTCATTAGCATTTGATCTTTCAAATATAAAACCAGTGGCAATTTTATTTTGAATATTTTCTGGGGTGGCATCGGTCACTGTATCTGCTAAACCACCAGTACGACGTACTATTGGTATTGTGCCATAACTCATGCTATACATTTGATTCAAACCACAAGGCTCAAATTTGGATGGCATTAGAAACATATTTGCTCCAGCTTCAATCTGATGTGATAGCTTTTCATCATAACCTATGGTAACACTCATTTGTTTAGGATACTTAGCCTCTAAACGTTGTAAGTGCATTTCTAAAGTTTTATCTCCACTACCAAGAATTGCTATTTGAACTCCTGCTTTAATTAACATAGGAATAATAGGTATAACTAAATCAATCCCTTTCTGCTCAGTTAAGCGAGTAATCATACCAATAAGTGGTATTTGTTTAGAATTAGCTAAATTAAGTTTATTGCGTAATGCCTGAGTATTACGAACTTTTGCTGATATATTCCCTGCACTATAGTTACGATTTAAGTGAATATCAGTGTCTGGATTCCAAACCTCTGAATCAATCCCATTTAATATGCCTGTTAATTTATATTGGCGTTCGGTTAATAAAGTATCAAGGCCACAACCATAATTTGGAGTTTGAATATCTTTAGCATAATTAGGACTAACTGTAGTTATTTGATTTGCATAATAAATACCAGCTTTGAGAAAGGATAGCTTACCATAAAATTCTAAACCAAACATACTGAAACTTTCTGGTGGCAAACCTATCTTCTCCACAGTTTCAGCTCCAAATATACCTTGATAAGCCATATTATGCACACTCATAATTGTTTTAGCATAAGCTTGATCACTAAAGGCTAACCAAGCTGGAGTTATAGCTGTTTGCCAGTCATTACAATGAATAATTTGTGGTTTAAACAGAAATTTATGTTCACCAAATAAAGCCGCAATTTTTGATAATATCCCAAATCGTATAGCGTTATCATCCCAATCTTTACCAGTAATATCTTGATACGGGCCACCATCACGTTGATATAAACTTGGACAATCAACCACATATACCGGAGTCACTTCGCCAGGCATAATACCAACTAACAAACGAATTGGTTCTAATAATGGATAAACATTTATATTATCATGTACTTCTACCAATGACAGTCGCTCAAGTACTGCTGAATAACCGGGTAATAATAAACGAACATCAACATCTAATTGTCGTAATGCATTAGGCAAAGCATAACAAACATCACCTAAACCACCTGTTTTAACTAGTGGATACGCTTCTGAAGTCACAAAAAGCACACGCAATCTTGAACTATTCATTGGAGTATAAATTCCTTTTGGTTTTGCATGTTCTAAAAATTATTTATTATAACAAATATTGGGATAATTGAAAATGGTTACAATTTAACTTTAAAATTAATCTCTGCTTAATAATATATTTGTACTAAATACATTTTGAGAGAATTGAGGGATTAATATTTCTGGATAATTGGTAAAACATTTTGAACAAGATTTAACGGATAGACAGGATTATCTAAATAGTTTAATTTATCTCAAAATTCATGTAGTATATTTAAGGGTTTTAATAGCAATGGTTCGGACAGTTTTTAAAGTGATAAAATGAGTGTTTGTAAGGGTTTGATTTTACTAGACTCAATTAAATCAAACTCAGGTTTTTAGCTAAGTTGTATTTAATTAAAATCCTTAAAGATAACCTCTTACGTC
>JASFYV010000107.1:0-13918 GCA_045046925.1 Candidatus Marithrix sp.
TTATAAATAATTTTAATTAAACGTATCGTAATGATTTATAAACATAAAAAGTTGGCATGGGCATGGTAGGTAGTTACCATAATTCTATATTAAACTATGTAATTCTGGTTAGTACCTATCATCTTTTAATCTTTTCATTTCTTTATAATTTAGGACTTAAATGTATTGACAAAGTTATTATTTTTTTGTTAAATTACAATAATTTATATCGATTTAGTCAATTTATTAGTTCGCATGTGAAATATATTTATAAAATGTTATAATTCCCATGTAAACGAAAATTTAGGAACATTTTAGATTCCCACTTTCGTGAGAATGACAATTAACTTATATTTTATAAGTATATGATTTTAACCAAATTAATATTTTATTATATTTGTCAATGCGTAAGTCCTATAATTTTGTATACTTTATCATTATTGTTATATCCTTTTTTTTATTGATGATACATCACTAGTATTGTTTTTTTTTAATTAATGCCAAATATATTGTTTTAATATCCATTTAATGATAAACGGTTCAATAAATTTGCCTGTAGGTGGAAAATATGAAAAGTTTCCAAGAATTAGTTAATAATTGTTTAAAAACGGTTAGAGAAGTATTTCCATGGGATTTACAAGAAGATGTAGATCAGAGTGCATATCCAGTATTATTAGATATTAGAGAACCTTATGAATTTGAAGTTTTGCATATAAAAGGCTCTATGAATGTACCACGAGGTATTTTAGAATTAGCTTGTGATTATGGCTATGATGATACTATACCAGAACTTGTTACAGCACGAAATAAAGAAGTTATTGTAATTTGTCGATCTGGTCATAGAAGTGTTTTAGCAGCTCATACTATGCAGATTATGGGCTATAAATCAGTTAAATCTTTAAGAACTGGAGTTAAAGGTTGGAATGACTATGAATTACCATTACAAAATGTTAAAGGTCAATCAATTGATAGTGATTTGGCAGATGATATGTTAGCCTCTCATGTTAAACCAGAACAAAAATATCCAAACTAAACTTTAAAATATTTTAAAAACTTTAAAACTAAAAAATCGTAGGTAATTTGGATAATGTTCAATTACCTCGATTGGCTATTATATCTATTCTTCGCTTACTTAATTCCTCACTGATTTCTTTTCCCTGAAAACCATCTTCTATTACTTCCGCTACTTTAATTTGATTCGCTATTTCAAACAACCTATAAAGTTCTTGAGCAGATTTGCCATGATATATTTTGCAGGCTAATAAAAATTGTTCAAATCTTTGAGTACGCCGAAAAGCATCTACTCCTTGTAATATGTCGTGTAATTTCTTAGAAGATAAGTTCATAATATTCTGACATAATTTATGATAACGAGCCATTAAGATTGCTAATTCACGATATTGACTTGGTATCCGATAACGTTTACACAATGTTTTTATAGATTTAATATTTTGGTCTATATTATCCAAATCACCCATTAACACTGCAAATAATACTTGACTATCATCAGTTTGACAACGAGCTTGTTGTAAATGTGATATAGCTGATGAATTATAAACTCTATTATTAAGTTCTGGAAAAATTCGTGCTAATGCTCCACAAGTATGTAATGTTTCAAAAAATTTAGCGGGTTTATCAGTGGTTAAGGCTTTTACTGTTTCCTGCCAAACTCGTTCTGCTACTAGGGCATCAACTTCGCCATTAGCAATCATATTTTTCATTAAAGCTAAAGTTTCGTCAGCAATGTTAAAATCAAATCTAGCAGCAAATCTAGCAATTCGTAAAATTCTAACTGGGTCTTCCACAAAAGCTGGAGAAACATGTCGTAAAATTTTATTGCGTAAATCTGCCATCCCATTGAATGGATCAAATAATTGGCCTTGCTCGTTTGTGGCCATAGCATTAATGGTTAAATCACGCCGTTGTAAATCTTCCTCTAATGTGACATCTGGTGCGGCATAAACACTAAAACCAGTATAGCCAGAACCAGTTTTACGTTCAGTTCTAGCCAAGGCATATTCTTCATGGGTATCAGGATGTAAAAATACTGGAAAATCTTTTCCAACTTGAATGTAGCCAGCTTGTAATAAAATTTGTGGAGTCGCTCCAACTACTACCCAATCTTTATCTTTGCTTGGACATCCAAGATATTTATCACGTACTGAACCACCAACTTTATATATTTTCATTATTTGCTATTGGTATTTTCTAAATTTCTATTATTAAAAATAAAATGTTATAATTTCAAATTACGTTATTTTGAGGTTTTATTCTAACAATGATATATATTCAACGCAATTTATTTATTCTATATAAAAAAAAGAGTTGAATATTTTTACAATAAGTTATATATAAACTTAATCATTTCAAAGAATTTATTTAACAAATCTCAATTTTATATTTTTAACTAAAGTATTCTTCTAAAATATTTGGTAAGTAGTTTTTAGATGAATATGAACCAAGGAGTTTAATCATGTTAATTCGTAAGATTATTTTATTGTTTTTTGTAAACTTATCAATTCTGCTTTTACCACCAGTTGCCTATGCCGAAGCTAACATTGATAAAATTAATATTAATACAGCTGATGCACTGATTTTGGAAAATTTGCGAGGAATTGGGCCTAAAAAGGCTGCCGCTATCATAGACTTTCGTGATAAAAACGGTATGTTTGAATCTGCTAATGATCTTAAAAAAATCAATGGAATAGGCCAGAAAACTGTTGATAAAAACCTAGATATAATAGAAGTTGCTCTTATTCCCGAAGAAATAATAGAAGATTCAGAAGAAAATTCTAAAGTAGAAAATACAGATAATTCACAAGAATCAGATACTGAAGAAGTAGTTGAAGTAGTTGAAGTATCTAAAGATACTGAAAAATCTACAGATGCTGAAGAATCTACAGATACTGAAGTAAAAAAGGCTGAATAGTTAAAAAGGTGAGTGGTAGAGTTTAGAAGCTAATTATTTAAAATTAAAACTTCTATCACCCACTTTGGTAAAGCCAAATTCCTAACTTTTACGCCATACCTTCATAATATTGGCCAGATTATCTATTTTTGATAAAGTACGGTTTAGTTGTTCTAAGGTATTTACTTCTAAAGTAAAATTCATATTCACATGATTATCTTTTTTATGAGTTTTACTATCAGTAGCAATAATATTTATATTTTCATTAGTAATGATATTACAAACATCTAATAATAATCCAGGCCGATCAAAACTATTTATTTGAATGTTTATTGGATAAATTTCTGGATTATCAGGTCTCGACCATTCTACCTCAATCAAGCGTTTATTTCCCTCATCTTGCCATCGTAAAATATTAGGACAATCATGGTAATGTATAACTACCCCACGCCCTTTACTAATATAACCAATAATTGGATCATAAGGTTCAGGGCTGCAACAATTAGCCATTTTGGTAAGTAAACCACCTACACCTTTAACTTGAATTTCAGTAGTTTCATCATCTTTAGTAGCTACTGGAGTTGGCATTATTTGTTTAGGTAGAACTTCTTCTTGAAAAATATTAGCTATTTGAGCAGTAGTAATTTCTCCTTTGCCAACTGAAATTAATAAATCATCTATAGATTTGCAATTTAAATTACGAGCTAATTTTTCATAACTATGCTCTTTAATATTAAGCCGACGTAATACTCGTTCTAATAAACTGCGGCCTTCACTAATATGTTGATGATTATCCTGTTTTTTTAACCATTGTCTCACTCTAGAACGAGCCTTGGATGTTTTTAAATAGCCAGCTTGAGGCAATAACCAGTCCCGACTAGGCTTTTCAGTTTTAGAAGATAAAATCTCAACCAAATCGCCACTTTTAAGAGTATAAGTTAAAGGCACAATTCGATTATTAATTTTAGCTCCTCGACAACAATGACCCAATTCAGTATGAATATGATAAGCAAAGTCTAATGGAGTAACTCCATGTGGCATATCTATTACTTCACCTTGAGGCGATAAGACATAAACTCGATCTTCAAAAATCTCTGCTTTAAACCGATCTATAAAATCATCAGCATCCCCATCTTCATCTTTCCACTGTAACATACGGCGTAACCAAGTTATTTTTTGTTCAAAACTGGTATCTTGATGTTTTAAATCTTCTTTATAACGCCAATGTGAGGCCACTCCAAGTTCTGCATGATGATGCATTTCAAACGTACGAATTTGAACTTCAAAAATTTTCTGTTCAGGGCCAACTACTGCCGTATGCAAGGACTGATAATCATTATTTTTGGGATTGGCAATGTAATCATCAAATTCATTACACATAGGTTGCCATTTATTATGAATTATACCTAATACCACATAACATTCAGTTACAGTTTTGACTAAAACTCTTACCGCTCTTACATCAAAAATTTCTTCAAAAGCAACTCCTTTGCGTTCCATTTTGTGCCAAATACTATAAATATGTTTAGGCCGACCAGAAATATCAGCTTTGATCTTAATTTGCTGCAATTCTTTATCTAAAATGCTCATAATTTGTTGGATGTAGTTTTCTCGATCTAAACGTTTCTCATCCAAAAGTTTTGCCATTCGTTGATAAGTATCTGGTTCTAAATAGCGTAATGACAAATCTTCTAATTCCCATTTTATTTGCCAAATACCAAGTCGATTTGCGAGAGGAGCAAATAATTCTAAGGTTTCACGGGCTATTCGTTGCTGTTTTTCTATAGAATGATGGCCTAAAGTTCGCATGTTATCTAATCGATCTGCTAACTTAATTAATACCACTCGTATATCTTCAGCCATCGCTAATAGCATTTTACGCAAACGTTCTGTTTGTTCGTTGGTATTGATTTGGGAGTTTATTTCTTCGATAAATTTCATCTTGGCAACGCCATCAACTAACTGCATAACAGTTGAACCAAAACGTTTTTCTATTTCATACAAATTTATATTATCGCTCACATCGTGCAGAATAGCCGCAATCAAAACCTCTGTATCCATACCTAATTGTGCTAATATATTGGCTACTGTAATAACATGTACCAAATATGGTTTACCGGCATAAGTACGAGCTTGATGAGTTTCTTCAGCCCAATTACAAGCATCGATTAATGCCTGTCTTTCAGTTTCAGAACGATTTTTGATAATATTTTCCAGCCAACTTTGTAGGTCAAAATCAGTGCTGGTTATATTTAAGGAGTTTGTAGTACTTACCATAATTTAAGATTGTAACATTGCATATAGAGCTACTTTTATTTTATAGTAAAGTATTATAGCATTTCCCGTTTGCATACCGCCTCAATCCCATTATAAGCAAGGAAGAGAATGAGAGATGGATTTATTAAATTGGTAAATGTTATAATTACGTTATCTTTAATAAAATTAATTATCAACAAATGAAAAAGAGAAATCCTAAAAATCCTAAAGCTCGTAATAATTCGGCTCATGCTTCATTAAAAAGTTATTTTGATCGAATTTCTAATAGTCTTGAGGATCGACTTAGTGAATATGTACAAATGAAGAAATATGTGCGTATTTATGAAGAATCTATGAAATTATTAGAAATCGAGAAGACTATTAATATAGCTGCTGGAAGTATTTATGAAATAAATGTCGATAAAAAGTTAGACCCTGATTCTTTAAAAAATTTAATATATTCTTTGAATGAAAAAAATAAGGCCTTAAGACATTTCATAAAAGGAAAACCGCAATCATTACAGCTAAAATTACTAACCCAAGTTTCTAAAAATATTCTCATAGCTATTAATCATTTAATAAAAATTAATAAAAATCTTGCTAGGATTAATGAAGTAATACCAATTGTAAAAGCTTTGTTGATATCACAAGACAGTGAAGATAATTTTGAAAATGATCCTATTTTAATTGAGATTAGTAATACTTTATCCAATAATATTGATAAGCCAAATTTAGATAAGATAAAATCTATGTTAGCTAAAGAAAATATTAACTTATTTCAAAATGATGCTAAATTAAACTTTGAACAAATTAATGATGTAAGTGATAAATTAATTGGCTTATTAAATGATAAATTATTATTGATAATTGGTATTTCTGAATTCTTAATTGCCGGAGTTGAAGATGATGGAGCTAATGATATTATAGCAGAACATAGAATACCAGATGAAATAAGGGTTTTATTTTTGGCTGCAACAGTTTTAGACATTATTTATCGGATTAAAGAGATAAGAAATAGTATTAAGACTATTTTTGGCAGTATCAAATCATTTTTACAAATTATTAATAGCAACCGGCTAGGAACTCAATATCAAAGTTTATTGAAAAAAGGAGAAGGTAATAGTGTATATGAATTACTATCAAATAACACTCCTAATACCCTACAAAGAATTAAAAAATCTATTATTGAGATCACTCCTGGTTTAGATTCACTTGATCTTAAATTAAAAATAGATACTCTTAATTTAGATATGATAATAAAAATTGCTGATGGTTTGATTTATGAAAAAGCTAATAAAATTTGGGAAAATCCTTATGATTAACCCAAATAAGATTATGAGTATTATTTAATTGTGAATTAGAATGGTTAATTACTAATTAATTTTATTAACCATCTACAATTGATTATATATTAATTGGTTAAAACTATCTCAAACGCCTACAGCATAATTTTATCTTGCTTGTAATAATTTTACCCATGATAACAGTTTAGACAATAAAGAGTAAATCGATTGTAATAATAAATTAATCCAAAGTTTTATTTTTGATGAATAAAACAAAGCTATTATAATAAAAATTAAAGCAAAATGTACCCACCACACTCCTATCATTGGTGACACATCACCACGTTCTACCCATTTTTTTGCTACATTAAGTAAGTTATTGTAAATTAAATAAATTAAAATTCCTAATACTATTTTAGAATATTGTCCTTGGCGTGGAGTAGTATGCGATAATGGAACTGCTAGGATTGCTAATAAAATTACTGATAGCGGAAAAGATAACCGCCATTGTAACTCTGCTTGCAATTCTTTTTGTTCAGAAAACCATAATTTGCTAGTGGGTAAGGCATCATGCTTTTGGCCAGTAGAAGAACTAACTATTCGAGGAATTTTAATCCTATGTTCTTCAAATTTAGTAATAGTATAATTTAATTTACCATGTTCATTTTCATATCTATAGCCATCAACCAATACCATAAATAAATCTTCACCTTGTTCTTCTTGATAACCTCTATTAGCCACTAAAATTACTTGTTTATTTGGTAAATTGGCTTGAATAAATAAGGTTTTCATATCTTCATCATCAACTTTTTCGACATAAAAAATACCCTTCCCACGGTTAAATTCTTTAAATCGACCAGCAGCAATCCCTCCAACCTCGGCAGCTGATTTTAGTTGAACTTGTAATATATCTTGCTGTTCTTCAGCCCAAGGTGCTAAAAATAAAGATAATGCTCCGATTAAAATAGCAAACATAAATCCAAAACTGACGATACTACCAATTGGGACTGGAATTCCACAAGAGGCTAATGCGGTTATTTCGTTGTCTTTATATAATCTTCCCAAGGCTAATAATAAAGCTAAAAAAAATCCTAATGGCAAAATGAGTATTAAATCACTTAATAGTTTTAAGCTTAATAATTGAAAGATAAATTCTGCTGGAATTTTCCCTACAGAAGCTTTAGTTATATAAGCCATAAAACGGTGACTAACATAAATTAATACCAATAATGAACTTAAAGCTAATAATGTGTATAATATTTCTTTGAATAAATAACGACTAATGATCAAAAATATCACTCCCTTCATTGTGATTAGATATAGCGTTCACTAATTAAATGTTCAATGTTTATACAAGTTAAATATTTGATATTTATCCTGAATTTAATTAAGAATTAAGCATTCATAATTAAGAATTGCTGTTATATTGTAACCCATTTTTTAGACTATTTTACACCTTTCAATAAAATTGAGAAAATATATGGAATTTAATGTTAAAAGCGGACTACCAGAAAAACAACGTACTGCTTGTATTATCGTTGGAATATATGAAAACCAAGTCTTATCTGATGCAGCTAAACAGCTTAATAATGCGAGTAAGAACTATCTATCTACCATATTACAACGTGGGGATTTAACTGGTAAACTTGGACAAACTTTATTATTACACAACGTTCCTAATGTTACTGCTAATCGGGTTTTACTAGTTGGTTGTGGAACTGACATAAATGATAGCCAATATCGCAAGATAATTACTAGTGCAGTAAAATCCTTGAACAATACTGGTGCTACAGAAGCTGTCTGCTATTTAACTGATTTGGATGTTACCAAACGTGATATAGCCTGGAAAACTAGACAAGCAGTTGAGATAACTAAAGAAACTGTATATGTTTTTGATCAATTTAAGACTAAGTCAGATAAGCCTAATTTACAAAAAATGGTGTTCAGTGCTAGTTCTCAACGTGATGCTGCGAAAAAAGCTTATTTAGAAGCTCAAAAAATTGCCAATGGAGTGAAATTAACTAAGGATTTAGGTAATTTACCAAGTAACGTATGCACACCATCTTATCTAGCTGACCAGGCTAAAGATTTAGCTAAAGCACATACTAAATTAACTTGTAAGGTTTTGGATAAAGCTGCTATCAAGAAAGTTGGTATGAACACTTTATTAGCGGTTGCTCAAGGTAGTAATGAAGCTCCTAAATTGATTACTTTGGAATATAAAAATGGTGGTAAAAAAGCTCCCGTGGTATTAGTTGGTAAAGGAGTTACTTTTGATTCTGGCGGTATTTCTATCAAGCCTTCCAAAGCTATGGACGAGATGAAATATGACATGTGCGGTGCTGCCTCAGTATTAGGTACTATGTCAGCATTAGCAGAGCTTGATTTACCAATCAATGTAGTGGCAATAATTCCAAGTGTAGAAAATATGCCTAGTGGAACTGCTATCAAACCTGGCGATATTGTTACTAGTTTATCTGGTCAAACAGTTGAGATTTTAAATACTGATGCAGAAGGTAGATTGATTTTATGTGATGCTCTGACTTATGCCGAACGTTATAAACCAGAAGTAGTGATTGATATTGCAACTTTGACTGGAGCTTGTGTAGTTGCATTGGGTGGTCATGCTACTGGATTGCTGGGGAATAATGATGCTTTGATTCAAGATTTATTAAAAGCTGGCGAGTCTAGTGGAGATCGTGCTTGGCAATTACCATTATGGGATGAATATCAAGAACAACTTACCAGTCCATTTGCAGATATAGCTAATATTGCTGGTGGACGTGAAGCTGGCACTATTACGGCTGCTTGTTTCTTATCCAGATTTACCGAAAAATACCAATGGGCTCACTTAGATATTGCTGGTACTGCATGGATAACTGGCAAAAATAAAGGAGCAACTGGTCGTCCAGTAGCTTTATTAATTCAATATTTATTGAATAGATGTTCTTAAATTAGATGAAACATTGCTCGCTATAATGGTGGGCAATTGTTTGTAATTATGATAGCAATTCTTAATTAACTTAAAAAATATCAATTATTTAACTCATATTAAATATGATGGGAAAATTATGCTAATTAGATTCACAGTAGAAAATTATTTATCGTTTAATCAAAGAGTTGATTTTAACATGTTGGCTTCTGATGATAATAATCATCGTCATCATGTAGTTGAAAATAAACGTAAACTTTTGCGTAGTTCTTTGCTTTATGGAGCTAATGGTTCTGGAAAATCTAATTTGATTAAGGCGATGGGATTTGCAAGGGATTTTATTGTTGATGGAGTAGGAAAAAATAAAAATATAGACCTTAAATTCTTTAAATTACAAGAAGGATGTAGTCAAAAACCGGCCCGATTTGAGTTTGAATTTTATTGTGCTGGCAGAGCTTATGCTTATGGTTTTATTTTGGAAAAACATCGAGTTTTTGAAGAATGGTTGTTTGATATAAGCGAAGCTGAAGAAATTTCGGTTTTTGAAAGAAGAGAGCAATTAATTGGTCTTAATTATAAACATCCATTATTTGCTAATATATCTGCTGAAAAAAAACAACAATTAAAATTTGAAATGGATGCAATTAGAGAAAATTCATTATTTATTACTCATTGTGATGAGCGTAATTGTAAACGTTTTGATATTATATATAGATGGTTTAAAGATACATTAATTATTGTTTTTCCTCAGCTAAAAAAACCGTTTTTAATGACTTTTGCTCAATTTGATGAAAAATTTTTCAATGAAATTCTAGATTTTTTTGATTTTGGTTTTAAACAAGTCAATTTTGAATCAATTAATCTTGAGAATAATAAAGAAATTCCTGAAGATGTTAAAATAGAAATTGAAAGCAATTTTCCTTATGGTGATGGTAAGGCTTGTTTTATCTCGTTTGAGAAATTTAATTATGTTGTAATGCAAAAAGAGCAGCAACAAAATTTACAAGCTTTACAAATTGTAGGTATCAGAAAAAACGATACTAATCAAGATGTTTTATTTGAATTATTTGAAGAGTCTGATGGTACACATAGAATTATTGATTTAATTCCCATTTTCATGAATTTATATCAAAAAAATACGGTAGTAGTCATTGATGAATTGGAGAGAAGTTTACATGCTTTATTGAGTAAAAAATTGTTTGAATTATTTCTTAATAATAAAAAGTTTGCCCAAAATAATAGCCAATTGATTGCAACAACTCATGAGGTAACATTATTAGATATTAACCAATTATTTAGAAAAGATGAAATTTGGTTTATAGAAAAAGATGAAATGCAACAATCTATTATATATTCTTTAGCTGGAGCAGATGTTGAAAAATTAAACTTAGTTAATGGATATTTAAACGGGAGATTTGGAGCAATTCCATTTATTGATGAAGCAGAAACATTAGGATGGAAAAAATGATATGTCAAGAGAACAAACTCCTCCTGCACGACAACTTCAACTGGGAGATAAGTTCAAAAAATATGTTATTATCATGGAAGGAGAAAAGCATGAACCTAATTATTTTAATGAGTTAAGGGAATCTTATTTATTTGAACATAGAGAAAGTAGAATTGATGTTAAAATAGTTAAAAGAAACTTGGAAAAAAGCAGTCATTCTTCACCAGAACATTTAGTTCAACATGCACAAGATTTTTCAACTAAATTTGAGCTTCAAGAATATGATGAATTGTGGATAATTTTTGATAAAGATAGCTGGTCAAAACAGGCATTTGAAGAGTTAAAAAATTGGAAACAACTACAAAATTATCATTATCTTGCTTATAGCAATCCGTGTTTTGAGTTATGGTTAATTTTACATTTAACAGAATATGAAACCATAAAGGAAAAACTTGAGTTAGCGAATCCAAGAGAAAGAAGTAATACTTGTAAACAAATTCTAGGAAGCAGTCTAAAACAAAAATATAAATTGTCTGGTAAGTATAATCAATATATTCGTCAAATTCCATTGGCAATTGAACGAGCAAGGGCATTAGATACTCATCTCGATGTGGAATTTCCTGAATATATTTGCACTCGTATTTATCAATTAGCTGAAAAATTAACAACAATACCCAAAAAAGATAATTTTTTTAATCCGGATATTTGCCATATTGAGAAAGAAGTTGAAAGTAAATTTATTGTTAGTTATCTATTACCTAATTTAGGTTATAAACCAGGTGATTGGAAGCAGGAAGTTCGTGGTGATAAAATACGTTTAGATTTCTTAATCTATAATTTAGTAATAGAAGCAAAACATCCTAATATTAATTTAACTGACAAACATGTTGAACAGTTAAAACGTTATTTATTAGGTAAAAATGCTCGTTATGGTGTGCTAACTAATGCTCAAGAGTTGAGAATTTATGAACACAATAATAAACTTACCAAATTAGTATTTCGTTGCTTTGTTAAAAATATTGAAAATCAAGTTTTTGAGATTAACCAATTAATTGGAAAAAATATACTTAATCCAGAAAATAAACGAATTGAACAATTTAATCAATCTATACAAACACAAAGTGAGAAGAATAATATGAAAGTAATTGGGATTTACCACAATAAAGGTGGTGTCGGAAAAACAACTGTTGCGGTTAATCTAGCGGCAGCTTTTAGAAATATGGATAAACGAGTACTTTTAATCGATATAGATGCTCAAGCCAATGCTACATTTGCAACTGGGCTGATTAAGTTTTTATTTGATAAAGATGATGATTTAAAAGATTCCAATGTTTTTTCCTTATTAAATGATAGTGATAGTGGATTTATTCCTGAAATTTGTCGTCAATCTCAACTATTTAATGAGACAGAGATTGACGTTATTCCTTCTCATATCAGCTTAATTGGTAAACAGAGTGGATTAACTACTTTTGCTAATACTCGTTGGCGTTTAAATGGGAAAATTCAACTAGTTAAGGAAGAATATGATATTGTCATAATTGATATGCCACCGTCACTGGATATTTATGCTGAAATGGCATTAATTGCAGCTGATTATTTAATAATCCCTTCTGATTTGAAACCGTTTGCTAATCAAGGATTACCTAATGTTCGGAATTTTATTAGACAAACAGATGAAACTAGAATCAGTATTGGTAAAGAAGCTTTGGAGATTATAGGAGTTTTACCATCTAAGATTTTATCTAATGCTAGATATTTAGAACACACTTTTGAGCAACAAAAACAACATATTATACAAGATTATAGCTTTGAAGTATTGAATAGCAAAATTTTGGATAGGAAAGTATTAGCAGATTGTTTTAATAAAGATATAGAAATGGGAGAATTGCGTATTCCTGATCCGAAATCCATTTTTATGTTCGACAAAAATTCTGAATCTGCTAAAGAATTTAACGCATTAGCTAACGAAGTATCAGAAAAAATAGGAATTACTCAATGAGTAAATATGGAGAATCTCTCAAATTTTATTTAGTAGATGTCAAAGATATTAAATCAAGTGTTGCCCGTTCAGATTTTGCTGAATCAAAGTTAGAAGAATTAGCTAATTCAATATTAGCTACTGGTTGCCTATTAAAACCGCTAGTTTTAACCCAAACTGGACCGATGATTTATAAGGTGCTTGAAGGACATCTTGAATATTATGCTGCTGTCCGTGCCAATGAAAAAGATAAAAAACGTTCTTTAGGTGGTATGGTAAGTGCCTTTGTTGTTGAAAAAGAAGTAGAAAAATCTGCAATTAAACAAGCTAAGATTTTAAATAAAACAGTTGTAATTAGTGAAGGCATTCCAAGTAATAATACATCAGAACACCGTATAACTAACTTAGAAACTCGACTAGATAATGGCTTACAAGAAGTGAAAGCAAATCAAAAACAAGATACACAACGTTTAGAAGAACAAATTAAGCAATTGCAATCTCAGATTCCGAAACGGCTTGAACCATTGGAAACATTTAATAAACTAGATGTTATCAAATTAGTCGTGGCTTTAAAAACGGCTGGTATAGCAGATAAAAAAGCAACAGAAATTGCTAAACAAATAGAAAAATCTCGCAAAAAACCTTTTATTGATATACAAAATGTTATTGATCGTAAAATTGGAATTACTCCACTTACCATGGTAAAGATTGTTGATACATGGTCAAAAATAGGATTTTTCTTTTAAATAACTTAAAGTTAAGCCATGTAGGATCAGTGTAATAACGTGTAACCGACCATTACGATATAATAAATTATTGATTGGATTTTGGTCGGTTTCATTTCATTACACCGACACTACATAGTTTTTTATAGTATGCAATGAGATAGAAAGCTGGTTTTTAACAATTGATGATAATAAAAAACATACAAATAATGTTCATGAAGATCATAAAAAAGAATTAAAAAATTTTTTAAAAGTAAAAACTGAACCTCAAATTGTGCAAAAGATGATAAAAGAACTTAAATTAAATAAGTTTAAATTAGATTTTAGTAAAAATAAATCATTGGAAAAATTTATTGGAAAATAAATGTAGTCTTTTGCGTAGTTCTTTGCTTTATGGAGCTAATGGTTCT
>JASFYV010000108.1:0-4479 GCA_045046925.1 Candidatus Marithrix sp.
TTACTTATTTGTCTTTGGGCTTTTACATTTTTGGCAAATTGAGTTCATTTCTTTCATTTGTCTATTTTACCAGTAATTATAGTTTAAGCCCAGTACCAGAGTTTCAGCTTTGGCCAAAATTTTTGCGTAACGAGAATAAATTTTATTACTAAGGTTCACTTATCTCAAAACATCAGCTAAATTTGCAAAAGATAATGATGAAGATAATAAATTGTTAATAGTACGTAAATGTGCTTTAGCACCTCCAGAATACATAGGATTTACTCCAGCATCAAATTATGTGTTTATCCAGCTTTTGACAATTTTTGTTTAAAGTGTTTTTTATAAATAACAATTAACTTCGCATTTATAACAAGAATCTTCAATTCCTAAAATTGTTGGTAGTTTACATGTTTGGCAAAATAATTTCTTTAGAGTTTGCATGTAATTATTCTCAGTCAAAGCAAATACACATTTGCGACAAATAAAATCAGATGGAGCTTCTTCCTGACCAGCTATCCACTTCCGCATTTGAGCTATTTTTTCGCCCTGATAAATTTCTGTTACTGTAGCTTCATCAATATTACCTAATTTATATTTCCCAAAATAATCTTGACAACATAAAATTGCATTACCATCTGCCATAAAATGCAGCCATTGGTGCTGTCTATCCATAGAACAACCTTGTAAATTTTGATAATTAGGTCGTTTGGATAATACTTGAGTATCTTTGCCAGCATAATCTGCAATAGGACTAATAAGAAACTTAATCGTTTTAAAATTTGTAAACTGCTTAGTAATCATTTGAATATTAGTTGCATGTTTGCTATCTAAAGCTCCTAATATTAATATTGTTATTTGTTGAGTACTAGCTTGGTTAAATAAATGATTAAGTTGTGGAATAACATTTTTTAAATCTCTACTACCTCTGTCTTTTTTATATTGTTTAGCATCTATAGTAGATAAATTTATAGTAAAACTAGTAACTTTTAATTCTAATAATTTATCAGTCAAATCAGGAGTTAAACCGGAACCATTAGTACAAAGGGAAATTGCAAACCCAGCTTTCCGTATTAGCTTAATTTTTTCTATAAATTGTTTGTCATAAGTTGGTTCATTAAAACCACTTATAATAATAGTTTCAATATCATAAGGACGTAAACCAATCAGAATTTTTTCTAATTTTGTAAGCGATAATTGATTTTTAGGACGCTTGGCTTGTGATACTGGACAAAAATAACAACGTTGATTACAAGTAGTAGTTGTTTCGATTTGAACGTATTTCATATTTAAATGTAATAGATGACTGAAAAATAGCAAGCAAATTAAAAGATTATCATAGAAATAATCTAATTTATTAGCTTTTGAGTTAGTTGTTTAACTTAGCAATTCTTAATTATGAATTCTTAATTAAATTCAACAGCAATTTTTGGTATTTCTATAATATATTCAATTGGGAATTGCTATAAATAATACTTAGGCATAGAATTATAGCATTAATAGCATTTCCCGATTAAGTGAAGTACAACCACCCCTCGCTCTCTTCCTAATTTAGGGGGAGATATATAAATGGGAAATGCTATATTTATTTTTCCAGATATTTTATTCTGCTACTTTATTTATGGCTGCCATATTTTCTAGTTCTTCCCACCGTTTATACATAGTTTGTAAATTATTCTCAATTGTTTTAACTAGGCTAAGAGTTTTATTTACTTGTTCTTGTTCATTTTTATAAAATTTAGAATCACCAACTAGAATATGTAATTCCGCTAGTTCAGATTCCAATACTTCAATTTTATTTGGCAATCCGGCTAGTTCACGTTGTTCATTATAATTTATTTTTCGTGGTTTAGAAGTAGTACTCTGTTTTGTAGATAAAGATTTTTTCTGTAGTATATTAGATGCTTTAACTGGTTTAGGACGTTGCCGTAACCAATCTTCATAGCCACCTACATATTCCGCAACCTTTCCTTCACCTGTAAACACAATAGTTGAAGTAACTACATTATCCAAAAATTTACGATCATGGCTGACTAATAATAAAGTTCCAGAATATTTAGCTAGTAAATCTTCTAATAACTCTAAAGATTCTACATCCAAATCATTAGTTGGTTCATCCAATACTAACAAATTAGCAGGTTGAGTAAATAAACGAGCTAATAACAATCGGTTACGTTCTCCACCGGAAAGAGACTTTACTGGTGAACGAGCTCTAGCTGGAGCAAATAAGAAATCTCCTAAATAGGACATTACATGTTTATCTTGACCATTAATAGTTAATATATCTTGGCCTTGACTTACTGTATCTACCACAGTTGCTTCTGGGTCAAGTTGAGCTCTTAGTTGATCAAAATAAGCAATACTAAGTTTAGTACCATGTTTTATAGTACCACTATCTGGTTCTAGTTCTCCCAATAACATCTTGATTAAAGTAGTTTTACCAGCTCCATTAACTCCAATTAATCCAATTCGATCTCCACGCATCATAGTGGTAGAAAAATTATTGACCAAATTATTATCTTGATAACTTTTGCTAATATTTTCTGCTTCAATCACAATCCGACCAGATAACTCACCACTATCAAGATTTAATTTAATATTACCAATCTTACTACGACGTTGAGCTCGTTCAGTGCGTAATTTTTGTAAAGTTCGGACTCGACCTTGATTACGAGTGCGACGAGCTTTAATTCCTTGCCGAATCCAGACTTCTTCTTTAGCTAGATTCTTGTCAAATTTAGCGGCTTGGACAGCTTCTGCTTCTAAATTAGCTTCTCTAGTACGCAAATATACAGCATAATTACTTGGATAACTGGTCAATTTGCCTCGATCCAATTCCACAATTCTGGTAGCTATTCGTTGCATAAATTGTCGATCATGGCTAACAAATAATAGACTACCTTTAAAATCCAATAACATATCTTCCAACCATGTTATAGCTTCAATATCCAAATGATTAGTTGGTTCATCTAATAGCAAAAGATTTGGTTCTGTTACTAAAATTTGAGCTAAAGCAACACGACGCTGCCAACCACCTGATAATTCAGATAAAAGTTGTTCTGGTGGTAAATTAAGCTTTGACAATATAGTCTCTACTCTTTGTTCTAAACTCCAGCCATCCTCTGCTTCTAAACGATGTTGTACTCGTTCTAATTGAGGTAATTTAGTTTCATCCACAGCTATTTGTTGTACTAATTCATGGTATTCTTCAACCAATTTCCCCAAATTACCTAAACCTTTAGAAACTGCATGAAATACCGTATCATTTGGATTAAAATTATGTTCTTGATTTAGTAAAGTTATTTTATAACCAGAACTTATTTCTAATTTTCCATGGTCAGCTTTGATTTGATTACTAATTATTTTTAATAAAGTTGATTTACCTTCACCATTACGTCCGATTAAGCAAACTCGTTCACCAGCTTCTATGCGTAAATTAACACCATCTAATAAAGTAACATGGCCAAAGGCTATGCTAATATTATCTAAATTAAACATTATACTATCCAAACTTTTAGTTAATAATTATTGAACATATCATACCATATACTTATAATTATTATCTGATGTTAGCAAAGTGATTAAAATTATTATAAATTTTTTCGATAGCTTTTTTATATATTACTTATTCAAAAAATGCTATAATTACCATTTATCTATTCCCAAATAACAAAAGGCATCATAGTGATATATTACTAATTAGACATCTTTCCTAAGAAGCTATGTATGATTGTATTAACGACGTGAAATTGACCAGAGCTATACAATTAATTATGGATTTTATGTAGGATATAATGAGTTTACGAATTACAGATGCAATTATATACTGCATCCTACATTTATATTACCTTCATTTAGGAAATGATGTCTATATCTTTATCCAATTCATTCTGCATCCTATATTTATTCTTATTTAGGAAAAACATCTATGTTTATTAATTGGCTGAGAAAATTTACATATAATTCTATATTAATAAGTTATTTACATAAAAAGTTTATTAGTTCATCTTTATATTTGTTAATTATTTTTGGTCTACATATAATGGCTATGATCAAATGGGAAGGATTATATCTCATTGATGCTATTTGGTTAACATTTACCACTATAACTACTGTTGGATATGGAGATATTCAAATTACCTCTATACCAGGCAGGCTTTCCACCATAATATTATTGTATTTAGGTGGTATTTTTGTATTGGCAAAAACTGCTGGTGATTATTTTGATTATCGAGTGGTAAGAAGTAGAAAACAACTTAAAGGAGAGTGGAGATGGAACATGAATAACCATATTGTATTGATTTCATATAATGAAGATCATATCCCAACCTTATATTATGAAAGGTTAATCACTGAATTTCAGCATACCGAAGAATATAAAAATCATAATATTCAATTACTTACTAAAGATTTTCAAAATGGATTGCCTGAATCTTTACAGCAGCTTAATATTACTCACTATTATGGCAAAGGTAATCAAATTGAAGATTTAAAAGCAGT
>JASFYV010000109.1:0-32823 GCA_045046925.1 Candidatus Marithrix sp.
TAAAAATTGATGATAAAAATTATCAAACCATTCTATCCTTCATTAAAAATCCCAAATGAAAAAGACGAATTGTCAGAAACCAAACATAAACATATAGAAAATTATCTAACTCAAAAAAGACAAATAGCAATTAAATTTGAATTACTAACTGAAGTTACGCAAATAAATATAAACAAGAAATTAAATCCGTGCATTCTTCAAAATTTGTAACTTTCCATCTTAAAAAACAGCTATAATGGAAGCAAAGATATGGTTTGATTGCGAAACAATAGATTTAGATAAAGCAGCATTAGATTTAAGTGATTTATGAAAGGCTTCGACTTTCCAGTTTGGGAAATTGTTATAATTTCGTCCCGAATCCAGTTTACGATACTGGGCTTGGACTATTTCTAATTTTCAAAATATGCTTAAATATAAATATTTTATATAAAATCAGCAATACTTGTAATTAATATTTAACACATTTTTACTTCTTCTTAATAGTCGACACCCAGTACTACCAAGCTTACCTAATCGCTTTTCTTGCACTAATATGGATTGATAAAACTTCATCATTGATTTTGTATTATATTTAATCGGTATTTGCTATACATAAATTACGATGTTCTTTTTTTACGTGAGAACTCTTAAGATATTGTTTTACCCATTGGCAAGCTTTTTTCTGGAGATTATTTAAATCATTCATATCTTTAAGTTGCCATTGAATAACTTCACCATTTTCATCAGCAGTTAATAATTTTTCGCTATTTTCACTAAAATATACAGAGTTAACTGTAGCTGTATGTCCACTTAAAGTACTCAGAAAAGTACCATTACGTTCCCATAATTTTATAGTTTTATCGTAGCTAGAAGTAGCAAAAAGCTTATTATCCGGGCTAAAACGTGCTTGCCAAATATTGCCTAAATGCTCAAGTGGTTCACTTAATTTATTAGTTTCTATATCTAACAATTTGATTTTTTTACTCCATTTCAGCACCAAGGTTTTATCATTTGGACTAAATGAAATAGATTCTCCACTACCATTATCTAATATAGTAGTAAGTTTATTAGCTTGCCAAAGTACAACTGGGCCATTTTCATAAGAAGCAACAACCATTTTACTATCATTACTAAAAACAGCATCTGGATTATCATCAATTTTAGCAAGTAATGTAGTTATAAATTTACCATTGGAATGCCATAATTTTACTTGATTATTTTCAATTGCTGTAACAAGCATTTTTCCATCTGAACTAAAATTTTCATATCCCCATAAATGTTGATTGGTTTCAAATTTCTCAACTAATGTGCTAATAAATTTGCCATTAATCTGCCAAAGTTTTACTGGGCCATAAAAGTCTTCTCTTCTAATTTTGCTAATTACCGTTTGACTTTTATCATTAAATTTAATATTTACATATACCCAATCATTTTCATCTTTATGAGTTTTATCAATCAAGGTTTGGATAAATTCACCATTATCATTCCATAGTTTTACTGGTCCATAAAACAGTTTATCTTTAACTATAGTAACTAAAGTTTTTCCATTTTCGCTAATTATGATATTGCCACGTATTTGTTCATTATCATCATATTCTATCGGTTCAATAAGTGCTTTAGAAATTCCATTCATATCCCAAATCTGTACTGGACCATATATATTTTTATCGGTTATTTCAGTAACCAAAGTTTTACCTTTCTCACTTACATAAATATTTACTGAACCATCTTTACTATTTGTTTTATTAATAATGGTTTTAACTAGTTTTCCTGTTTTAGTATTCCAAAGTTGGACAGGGCCATAAGAATTATTATCTTTAAGCACTGTTATCAAGAATTGGTCATCAGCTAAGAAATATTTTTCTACTAGTTTTATTTTTTCATCTATTAAAGTAGTGATTAAATTGCTGTCATGCCATAATTTAAGTGGAGTGAAATATTCATTTTCTTCTTCAAAATAAGTCAAGAAAAAATGGCCTTTATGACCAAACTTCGCTTGTATTTGACCTTGACTATTTTCTATAAGAGTTTTAATAGGCTCGCCGTCATTATCCCAAAGTTTGACTTGACCATTTTTAGTAGCTGTTACAAACTTTTTAATAAATTTACGATGTTGTTTCTCATCTTCTTCATCATAAAATGTAGTTTTATCTGAATAAAAAGTTTGGCGTAATTCATTGTTAAGCTGCCAAACTCTAGTTGTTTTATCATAACTAGTTGAGACTAAAGTTTCCCCATCTACACTAAATTGCAAATTACTTATAACCACGCCATGTCCAGTTAAGGTAGTAATTAAAGTACCACTATCTAGTTGCCATAATTTTATAGTGTTATCCCAACTACCAGTAGCTACAACTGTTTTTTCAGTATTAAAAGCTACCGTTTCGACACTGCTTTGATGACCTTTTAAAGTTATTATCGGTTCACCATTTTGTTGCCATAATTGCACTGTCTTATCATCTTCTGTAGTTGTAGCTATTATATGTTCATCATAGCTAAAAAAGTTTGGCCGATTTTTAGTTTCAATAATTAAAGAACCATCTAATTGCCATAATTTATATCGATTATCTTTAGTACTGGTAATAACAATCTGACCTTTAGGACTAAAGTTTACGCTAGTTAATCCTTTTTCATCATCTATGGTATTGATCAATTCGCCATTAGAATTCCACAACTTGACAATATCATTTTTATTCAAAGTTGCCAGTACTTCTTTATCGTTAGCTAAATTATGATTTAAATTTTTAGGATTAAATCGCATACTGGTTATTCCAGTTTCATCTGGTAATGTAGTTAGCAAATTACCTTGTAAATCCCACAATTGAACTTGTTTATCTTTTTTAGATAAAGTTGCTAAAATTGATGATCTTGAACTACAAATAACTTGTTTGAATTCTTTATTATCATTATGATTCAAAGTTGTGATTAGTGTTCCATCTATTTGCCATAATTTTATTTGATAGTCTTTATTTTGGGTAATAATTGTTTGACTATCATGACCAAAACAAAATGCTTCAAAACCGGTTTCATCTGATAATTTAATAGAACTTCTATCATCTAACTGCCATACTTTCACCAGATCATCCTGTCGAGTCATTATCGCTATCATTGATTCATCAGGACTTAATTCAACTGAATGAAGTCTAATACCTTTTTCATCTTCAAGAGTAACAATTAAAGTTCCATTTGGTTGCCATAATTTCACTCGTTTTTCATCTTTAGTTTTAATGGATATGATTTTGCCATTTGCATAAAACTTAATTCCCCAACTAGTTCTTAAACCAGCTTTATCTTTTAAGGTAGCTTGTAAGTTACCAGTAAAATCCCATAATTCAATAGTATCATTTTTAGCTGGAGTAGCGATTAGTTTTTTGTTTGGGCTAAAAAATGCTTGCATTTCTTCCATATTAATCCGATAACGCTCTTTGATCCAATATAATGATTGTTGGAGACTAGCTGCAACTTTATTAGTAATCGCTGGTTCAAATCTGTTCGTAGGTGCTTGTTTAATTTTTTGAGTTGCGGTTAAACCTATAAGTAGGGATTCAAAATGAGCTCCCAGATTAAACTTGGCATCAGCAGTAGCACTTAACGCAGAAATAGCACTTTTTTCCGCTCTCCGTTGATGTTGTTTAGCATTATGTGATTCAGAGATTGCATAAAATGCTAAAATAATAGCTATGATCATTCCACCAACTGCTGTGGTTAATAAGGCATTTCGTCGTCTATGAGATTTCTGAATTTCGTTGCGACTATCCTTAATGAGATTTTGTTGTAATTCGGTTGGTGCTGGTTGTTTATCTCCATTAATGGCGGTATCTAACCAAATTTCAGAATTTTTACAAGCAGTCATATTTAGCAAAAAATCTTTACTACGATTTTGTTCAAGCCAATCACTAGCCCGCTGTTGCAATACTGTGTGTTGATGGGTATGTTCTCTATCCAGTTCAATTGCTTGAATAAGTTCTGGAAATGATTTATCAAATGCAGTATCTTTAAAATCAATCCAATTAATAACTCGTAATGCTTGAGGCATGGTTGCCGGATTTATTTCACGATATAAAATACTAATAAAACGTTTGTTCTGCTCGTTAGCATAATTAACTTCATGCTCACAATATTCTGACTGGATCGCATCTGGTGAAATTATAAATAAAAAATTATCAGCACTGTTAATTCCTTTAAAAATCTCATTTTCAAAATCAACTCCTGTGCTAATACTTTCTTGATCAAACCAAGTAGTTTTGCCAGCTTCTTGTAATGTGGTATTTAATTGCCGAGCAAAATCAGCATCCTTACGAGAATAAGAAATAAATACTTCGGTACCAAGTTGACCCTTAGCTGCTTCACTAGCAATTATTAGTTCTTTATGTAAAGCTAATGGAGGATTTTTTACTAGCTTATCATTTAAACGTAGCCAGGTTTTAGCATTATCTAAATTATGGCCACGTAATAAAAATGATGGTTTATAATTTTCTGTTTGCCATTTTAAAGATCGTACTAGTAAAATTTTATGTTGTTCATAATATTCTTGATCATGATGAAAAATATTTAAAATATCATCGATATCACTATCATAATCGCTTTGAGAGATATTATCGGTAAAATCTACATATTGTAAAGAACGCAATATTTCTGGAATATCAGTCTCTGGAGTAGGAGCAATTAATAATGGTATTATGCGTTTATTATATTTAAATGCATGTTTTAACTCTAGTTGACAATATTCAGAAATTACTGAATTGGGTGAAATAAAATAAAAAAAGTTATCCGCATTTTCAATACCCTGTTCAATTGCACAGGCATAGTCATAACCTTTTTGGATATCACGATCATGAATCCAAGTTGTTATAGCATAACGTGATAATGAATTTATTACTGTATTCCGAATCGATTTGTCCTCAACTCCGTAACAAATAAATACATCTGTTAGTAAATTTTCAGCATTTTTCCTGGCTTCACAAATAAATTCGCATACTAAAACTGAAGGTAAACAAGGTGGTTGTTTTGGTGGTAGAAATTCAGTTAATAACCATTCTTCTGCAATAGCACGTTTTTTACTAACTAATAAATATTGAGTAGCTTTTTGATTTTTTTGCCACCATAAAGCATCAGCTAGAATTTTAGTATGTTTATAAATATAATCAGTTTGTCTATTTAAAACAGTTGCAATCCGTTCCACCACTCCATCTAGCGTATCAATAATTTCACCAAATATAGGAAATTCAAATGATTGCAGATAGTCTAAATCATCATGTTTAGCCCAATTGTTTTCATACGGTTGAGCCCAATCAAGTAAATGTTGGCAATCTTCAGTAGATACTCTTTCCTTGGCATCTAACCAATCAGTGCATCCAATCAACGTATGAGAACGATTTAATACATCTTGGGTGGTTTGGATATTTTGGTTGGACAAATTATAAAATTGGTAAAAATCAACTAAGACTTGTTTATCACTATCAGACAATTCTTGCGACGAAGTTTCAAATAAAACCATTTGATTAATTGGAATAATTTTTTTACCAAGTAATCTGGCATATTCTAGCTCAATCAAACAATAGGGAGATGTCATACAACGAGGAGCCATCACATAAACAAAATTATGAGCAGACTCAATGCCATAATTAATACGTTGAGCGTAATCATCTCCATCAGGAATATTGACTTTATCAAACCAACCATCATAGCCAGCTAGTTTAAGTTGTTGATGCAAACGTCCCACAAAGCCTAAGCTTTCACGTCGGCCATAGGATATAAAAAGGTCTTTGAATTGGCTGGTCATAGTTATAGCAATTCTTAATTAAATTTAAAAATCAATTTCTTATGGGAAATACTATATCTGAATCAGAAATAATGGAGATTTTGAAGATAATTTTGATGTTTATACCAGTGAATAAATACTTAAGCATCTGTATTATACTCTTTATCTAGAAATTTGTTAGTACTAATAGGAACTATTTCTTTAGTAAGAGTAGATTATTCTAAGCTTGAGCATTATTTAGGTTCCAATGTGGTGATAGTTTTTAAAGATTGTGGAACTTTTACCCAGTAACCTTGTGCATAGTCAACTTCAATTTCATATAATTTATTAAGAATCTCTTGATTTTCAACATATTCGGCAATAGTTTGTAATTGCATCAAATGGGCAATTTCATTAATAGATTTAATTATGGCATAGTCAACTTTACCATTTACTAATTTTTTAATCCAAACTCCATCAATTTTTAATATATCTAATGGTAATCTTTTTAGATAGTTAAAGGAAGCCATGCCAGCTCCAAAATTGTCTAATGCTAACCGACAACCAAGCTTTTTTAAATGAGTCATAAAAGTAAAAACTTCACTAAAATTACTCATACTGGTAGTTTCACTAAACTCAAAACATAATTTTTGCGGTGGAATTTCACTAGTACTAATATTTTTTATTAACGTATTTAAAAACTCTTCATTTAAAGAATAACCAGAAATATTTATAGTACAGAAATCTAATTGTTTCAAATGATTAGGATTGTTTTTCAACCATTCAAATAATGTTTTGATTACCCATTTATCTAAAGAAGGCATCAGATTATAACGAATTGCAGCCGATAAAAATGCTCCAGGCAAAATTAAATTATTACCTTCTACATCGTTCATTCGTAATAAAACTTCATAACAATTGGTTAAATTCTGTTGACCTTGTAACGACACAATTGGTTGATAAAACAAAGAAAAACCATCATACATTTCTAAATTTTTATTTATTAAAGAAACCCAATGAATATTTTTATCAGCTGGTTTTTTCTTGTTTTCTTTATAAATATAAACATTATTACGTCCAGTATTTTTTGCTGTATAACATGCAGAATCAGCCATGGCTAAAGCATTTTTATGATTAATAATTTGGTCGTTAATTGGCAATAAACCTATGCTAACACCAATAGTGAATATATTTTTTTTATCTCCAGTATTACTCCAACAGAACTTAATATTTTTAATGCTCTTACATAAATTATTAGCTATGTCCAATGCTGATCCAGTTGAACAACATTCTAATAATAAACCAAATTCATCTCCACCTAATCTAGCTAAAACAGCGTTGGAAAAGAGTGGCTTTTTTTCATCGACTTGTTTTTGTAATAACAATGCTACTTCTTTTAATAATTGATCCCCAGCTTCATGCCCACAAGTATCATTGACAATTTTAAAGTTATCTAAATCCATAAATAATAAAGCATGTTCCTTATCACGAAGAGCAGAATTTTGAATTAGATTTTCTAAATTAACTTTAAATTCATTACGGTTATATAAACCAGTCAAAGAATCATGTGAAGCTTTATAGGCAAGAGTATTCGTCATCTCACGGCTTTTAGTCATATCGGAAAATACTAATACCACTCCAATAATATTGCCATTTCTATCTTTAATTGGAGCTGCTGAATCATTGACAGCAAATTTTTCATCCGTTTCCTTATTGACTAAAATTGTACAATAGTTTTTTAGTTTTACTATAGTTTTTCCTTCTCTTACACAACGGTGTAAAGGAAATTCAATTGGTTTATTAGTTTTTTCATCTTGTAGTTGTAAAACTTGATTTAAAGGTAATCCTTGAGCTTGTGAATTTGTCCAACCAGTAAGTTTAGTTGCAACTGGGTTTAAAAATTCCACTAAGCCGTCAGCATTGGTAGTGATTACTCCATCCCCTATCGATGCTAAAGTTATTAGAGCTTTTTCTTTTTCTGCAAATAAAGCACCTTCAGCCCTTTTAGCTTGTAGAATATAATGAATGCGATTGCGTAATACTCCTAAATTTACCGGTTTAGTAATATAATCAGTAACTCCAGCGGCAAATGCACTATCAATTTTTTTCGTCTCAACAAAAGCGGTAATCATGATGATAGGAGTATGTTTAGAGGCTGGAAGTTTTTTTATTTGAGTACAGGCAGATATACCGTCAAGAATTGGCATATCAGCATCCATTAAAATTAGATCAGGATTATGAGCAATGAAGTAATCTATTGCCTGCTGGCCATTTCTAGCCAATGTTACATTATAACCGTATTTTTGGAGTGCTTGCCGTAAAATATCGCGGACTAGTGCTGAATCGTCAGCTACTAAGATATGTGCTGAATTGCTATTCATAATATTATTGGCAGCATACTGAACAATTTGGGTTTTTAGTTAATTTTAATTGGTTAATTTCCATATTTAAACCATCAACCAATAATAATTGCCCAGTTAATATTTTGCCTACTGTCATAATTATTTTCATTGCTTCTAGAGCTTGTAAACTTCCAATTAACCCAACCAGTGGTGCTAATATGCCTGTTTGGCTACAAGTTTCTGTTAAATCTGTATCACTTGGATATAAACAACGGTAACAAGGACTGTCTGTGTCATTTAGAAAAACTACAATCTGACCTTCCATGCGAATTGCCGCTCCAGATACTAAAGGAGTCTGAGCCATAACACAAGCAGAATTTATTGCAAATCGAGTTGGTAAGTTATCACTACAATCTAATACTACATCCACCTGTTTTACTTGTGTCAGTAAAGTTTCATTTGTTAAACGTTGCTTGATTGCTATAACTTCAACAAGTGGGTTTAATGCCAATAAGCTTTCACGAGCAGATTCTACTTTAAATTTGCCAATATCATTATTATTGTGAATAATTTGGCGTTGTAAATTGGATAAATCAACTGTATCAAAATCGCATAATCTTAATTGTCCAACTCCTGCTGCTGCCAGATACATAGCAACTGGAGAACCTAAGCCACCTAAACCGATAATAAGAACCTTGGAATTATTTAAGCATTCTTGACCTTCAATCCCAACTTGAGGTAACATGATTTGACGGCTATAGCGTAATAATTGAGAATCATCCATTATGTAATTATATCATACCTAATATTTAGAGCTGTTGAGTTAACTTAATCTCTTTAACTAAAAAACATGCGAAATGTTTACCAACTTATTGGTATTTGACCATTGTCTTTTAGATATTGATTAGTTTTGCTAAAGTGATTGTTACCAAAGAAGTTACGAGCCGATAAAGGTGAAGGGTGAGCAGATTTTAAAATATAATGTTTATTTGCATTAATAAGATTACCTTTTTGATGTGCATAGTTTCCCCACAATAAAAACACGATTTGTTCTCGTTGGTCTGAAATACATTGGATTACTGTATCAGTAAATTGTTCCCAACCTTTATTTCGATGTGACGCAGCTTGGTTAGCTTTGACCGTTAGAATTGAATTTAATAATAAAACTCCTTGTTCAGCCCATCTGGTTAAATTACCTGAGCTTGGGATATTAATATCTAAGTCTGTTTGCAATTCTTTAAAAATATTTCTTAACGATGGTGGTATTTTAATTCCATCATTAACTGCAAAACATAGTCCATTAGCTTGACCTTTACCATGATAAGGGTCTTGGCCAATAATAACTACTTTTACTTGCTCAAATGGACATAAATTAAAAGTATTAAAAACTAATTCAATAGGTGGATAAATAATTTCAGTTTCTGCATTGATAAAATCTGTTAACTGCTGAAAGTTATTAAGTTTAGTCATTAATACCTTTCGCCAAGATACTTCAAGTTGAGATTGTAAGTCTATCATATATTAAAATATTCTGAATTGTAAATGTATAATAAATTAGATTTTAGATATTTACTAGCACAGTTGAAATTAAATAGTAAACGATTTTTGTTACAAAATTGCTTTTTATGTGGTGCTAGTAGTAATCAATTATTGTGTACAGCCTGTTTATTTGATTTACCTTATCAAACAATAGCATGTAATCATTGTTCTAAACCTTTACCTAGTAAATATGCAGAAAGTTTATGTAGTCAATGCCAACAAAATCCACCACCTTATAATAATGCTCAAGCGGTTTTTTCATATATTTATCCGATAGATAAATTAATTTCTGCTGCAAAATTTGCAAATAATTTGGCAATATTACATTTATTAGGGAAATTGATGGTTGAATACTTACAATTTGAACCATGTCCTGATGTAATGATTCCTATCCCATTGCATCCTAAACGTTTACAACAACGTGGTTATAATCAATCTGTAGAATTAGCTAAATGTATAAAAAAATTTACTGGTATTCCATTAGATTATAATGCCTGTCAACGTATTAGAAATACTCCTCCTCAAGTAGGATTATCTGCTCAACAACGCAAAGCTAATATCCAAGGTGCTTTTAAAATAAATAAAATACCAGCTAATTGGCAACATATCGTTTTAATTGATGATGTTGTTACGACGGGAAATACTGTTGAAGCATTAACTAAGGAATTTTTACAAGCAGGCATTCAAAAAATAGATGTATGGTGTTGTGCCCATCGTTAATAATTGCTTTTGCATAAGTATTTTTACTTAAAGTATTTTTGAAATTGTAACTGTTGTATTATAATAAACTATTTTAAATATTGAGTATATAAAAATCATATTTTTTAAAAACAGATCACATTGATTTTATAAATAGAATTATGCAAATTAAGAGTTAAAATAATAATGGCAAATAAGGAGCATTTAGAGATTTTAAAACAAGGAGTATCTGTATGGAATCAATGGCGAAAAACGGCAGCAGGTGCTGAACCAGAATTATCTGGAGCCAATTTAGCAGGTATTAATCTTGCTGATGCTAACTTATTTCGAGTTAATCTTAATAAAGCCGATTTAAGTAATGCTAATTTAGCAGGAGCTAACTTATCTAATTCTAATCTCAGTGAAGTAAACTTTAATAATACCAATCTAAGTAAAGCTGATTTAAGTGAAGCTAATTTATCTGAATCATATTTGGCTAAAGCGAATTTAACCGAAGCTAATCTATCAGAAGTAAATCTTACTAAAGCATATTTGATTGAATCATATTTATCTGGAGCCAATTTAACTGAAGCTAATTTATTTCGATGCAATTTATTTGAATCTGATTTATTTCGGGCCAATTTAAATGGAGCCAATTTATATAAAGCTAATTTAACCGAAGCTAACTTAATTGAAGCGTACTTAATAGGAGCTAATTTATACAAAGCCGATTTAACCGAAGCTGATTTTTGTGGAGCAAAGCTTGATGATGTTTGTATTGATAATGACCGCTTAAAATTACACTCTAAAAACTAACTTAGCCAAGATCAACCCATACATATATTTTCTGTAATTATTCTCTTTGACATCCTATTGCATCAGTTGTCACTAATAGTTTGAATATTATTAATCTCATTGGATTTTTCATCAGTAGCTGTCCTAATATTGATTTTTAACAGACCCATGCACTATGTGTAATGGGTTACAAGTTTTCTTGTATTTTTACCCATAAAATTCATGTTATACTACAGAGTTTTCTCAAGCTAATAATATTACCGTTATTCAGCTTGTTATAATTAATAAAAATTAATCTTATTTATCAATAATTTCAAAGTAACGTGAGTTGAGAATCATGAAAAATTTATGGAATGATAGCGAAGCAAATAACTATCAAGATGATTTAGCTTTACGAGTTTATACCTCAAGATTATTAGGACAAGAACCAGCATTAGTATTACATGGAGGTGGCAATACATCAGTTAAATCCAATTCTATTAATATTTTTGGAGAATCGGAAGAATTATTATATGTTAAAGGTAGTGGCTGGGATTTAGCAACGATTGAAGCTGCTGGTTTTGCTCCTGTTAAACTAGCAGTATTAAAAAAATTAGCCGAATTATCTGAATTAAGTGATTTAGATATGGTGCAAACTCAACGTTCTGCCATGACTAATCCTTCTGCTCCCAATCCATCAGTAGAAGCTATTTTACATGCTATCATTCCATTTAAATATGTCGACCACACTCATGCTGATGCAGTTGTAACTATTACTAATACTGCCAATGGAACTGACCGAATTCAGCAAATTTATGGTAAACGAGTATTAATAATTCCTTATGTGATGCCAGGTTTCGTATTAGCCAAACAAGTCTATGCCATGACTAAAGATATTGATTGGAACCAATTAGATGGTATTATTTTAATGAATCATGGAGTGTTTACTTTTTCTGATGATGCTAAAACTAGCTATACAAATATGCTAAAATTAGTCACTGAAGCAGAGGATTATTTAAAACAAAATAGCAACTTAATCATTAACAATTCAGCTTTAAAAATCGATCTATTAGAACTAGCCAAATTGCGAAAAAATGTTTCTAATATAAAAGGTTATGCAGTAATTACTAAATTAAATACTAATGCGATAGATTTCTCTCGACGAAAGGATGTAGCAGAGATAGCAACTCGTGGTCCTTTAACCCCAGATCATGTAATTCGTACCAAGCGGATTCCAATGATTGTAGGGGATAACATTGATAATTATGTCCAAGAATACAATGAATATTTCTCTCGCAATACTGATGGTAAATTAACTTGTTTAAATCCAGCTCCTTGTTGGGCAGTTTGGCCTCAAATTGGACTAGTTAATTTTGGTCGTAGTTATAAAGAAGCTAGTATTATTGCTGACATAACCAAGCATACCATAAATGCCATTGAAATTGCTGAAGAATTAGCTGGATGGCAAGCATTACCAGAAGCAGATATCTTTGCAGTTGAATACTGGGAATTAGAACAAGCCAAACTTGGTAAACAAGGTTCAGTGTTAAACCTACAAGGAAAAATAGCATTAGTAACTGGAGCTGCCAGTGGGATTGGTAAAGCATGTGTGGAAAAATTACATTCTCAAGGGGCAGCCGTTATAGCTGTAGATATAAATCCAATAATTACCAAACAATTTAATCAATCAGATATTTTAGGAATTGTCTGTGATATTACTGTCACTGAAGATATTCAAAATGCTGTTGAAACTGCGGTAAAGCAATTTGGTGGGTTAGATATTTTAATAAGTAATGCAGGAACCTTTCCTTCTAGTACTAAGATTGCGGATATGAATGCAACTGTTTGGGATGGAAGTTTGGCAATCAATTTAACCAGTCATCAACGATTATTAACCGCTTGTTCGCCATATTTAGCAGTTGGAATCAATGCGGCAGTGGTTATGATTGCTTCTAAAAATGTTCCAGCTCCTGGGCCAGGTGCTTCTGCTTATTCAGTTGCTAAGGCAGGCCAAACTCAATTAGCTAGAATAGCAGCTTTAGAATTGGGTTCAACTGGAGTTAGAGTTAATGTTTTACACCCAAATGCAGTTTTTGATACTGGAATTTGGACTGAAGAAGTATTAACTAAGCGAGCTGCTCATTATGGCATAACAGTGGAAGAATATAAAACTAATAATATCTTGCAAACCGAAGTTACCTCAAAAGATGTAGCTGATCTGGCTTGTGCTATGGTTGGACCTCTTTTT
The DNA here is from genome assembly GCA_045046925.1 of Candidatus Marithrix sp. GTDB lineage: Bacteria > Pseudomonadota > Gammaproteobacteria > Beggiatoales > Beggiatoaceae > DRQV01. The sequence goes on from JASFYV010000109.1 coordinate 13,301, forward strand.
GCTAAAACAACTGGCGCTCAAATTCCAATTGATGGTGGCAATGAAAGAGTAATCTAATCTCACTAAAATCCAACTTTTAATAACCGATGTTACGCAGAGAAATTATTAACCTCTCCTAACCCAGCCTATATTTATAGCATTTCCCAATTTATTGAAGTACAACCTCCCCAACCCCCTCCTTAAATAAGTAGAGGATGCAAGGGGTAGTTTATTAACTTTATACAAACGGTAAACGCTATAATCTTTAATAAGGATTATAATTATGCCATTAAACTGGTTTGCCTTTGCTTGGGTTTTTATAGCTTTGGTTATATTGGCTATAACTATAGTTTTATTTATAAAAAGTATTCATTTTGTACCGCAAGGTATGAAATATACTATTGAGAAACTTGGAAAATATGCTCGTACTTTAAATCCAGGTTTGAATTTTACTATGCCATTTCTAGAAAAAGTTAGTAATAAGATTGATATCCGTGAAAAGGTAATGGATGTGCCACGACAAGATGTTATCACCAAAGATAATGCTATGATTACGGTTGATGGAGTGGTATTTTGGCGGATTTTTGATGCAGAAAAAGCTACTTATAGAATCAAGAATTTAGCTGATGCGATCATGCAATTAACTGTAACTAATATTCGTAATGTGATGGGATCTATGGATTTGGATGATTTATTATCGAAACGTAACGAAATTAATAAAATGTTACTGGAAGATATTGATAAAGCAACTGATCCTTGGGGAATAAAAGTAGAGAGAGTGGAAATAAAAGACATTACTCCACCTGAAGATTTAGTTAGTTCTATGGCTCGGCAGATGAAAGCTGAACGAAATAAAAGAGCAACAATTTTAGAAGCTGAAGCATTACAATATGCCACGATAAAACAAGCTGAAGGTGAAAAACGGTCTATGATTCTTAAAGCTGAAGGCCAGAAAGAATCTGAAATTTTGGAGGCTGAAGGTTATAAAATTGCTGAAATTTTAAGGGCTGAAGCTCGTAAGCAAGCTAATATATTAGAGGCTGAAGTACAAAAAGATTCTGCTATTTATGAGGCTGTGGCTATTGAACGTAAAGCAGAGGCTGAGGCAAGAGCTACTGAATTAGTTTCTAAAGCTATTAAGGAAGGCGACATTCAAGCAATTAATTATTTTATTGCTCAAAAATACGTGGATGCTCTCAAAAGTATAGCTAGTGCTGATAATCAAAAGTTAATTATGATGCCGCTTGAAGTTACTAATTTAGTTAGTTCCATCAGTGGGATTGGAGAAATAGCCAAAGAAATTTTTACTAATAAACAAACAGCTAAATCTAAAATCAATCTTGAGGAATAGTAGTGATTGGTAAAGATAAATCAAAGTTACTACCTTCTCCAAATTTACTTTTTACATTTATACTACCACCTAACATTTTGGTAAATTGTTGAGTAATTACCAAACCAAGGCCAGTACCACCATATTTACGAGTAGTTGATGAATCTGCTTGAGTAAAAGGTTTGAATAGTCTTGCCAGTTGCTCTTCTGTCATCCCAATCCCATCATCAACCACAAAAAAATGTACCCAGTCGGCTTCACGTTTTATTTCTAAACTGATAATTCCATTTTCAGTAAATTTAGCTGAATTACTGATAAAATTATATAACATTTGACGCAGTTTGGTAAGATCGGAATAGATTTCTCCTAAATCATTACCATAGGCTACTTTAAGAGTATTATTATTTTTCTCCACTAATGGTTGAACAGTAGATACAACATCATCTATGATAATTTTAAGTTCAAAATTTTCCAAATATAAATCCATTTTACCAGCTTCAATTTTGGATAAATCTAACACATCATTAATTAAACCTAATAAATGTTTACCAGATGAGCTAATCCTTTTTAAATCTGGGGTAAAAAAATCTTCTTCTAAGTCTTCTGCTTCTTCTTGTAACATTTCGCTATAGCCAATAATAGCATTTAAAGGTGTGCGTAATTCATGGCTCATATTTGCCAAAAAATTACTTTTAGCTTTGTTAGCTTCTTCGGCTTGATTCTTAGCGTCTAACAATTCAGCAGTGCGTTCCTCAACTCGTTGTTCTAACTTATTGCGAGCCTCTAATAGTTCACTAGTTCGTTCTTGGACTTTGCGTTCTAAATCATGTTTATGTTGTCGATCTTGATCTATAAAACGGATGTAAGATTTAATTCGATTGATTAATTGTGGAGCATCAATTGGTTTGGTCAAATAATCAGCTGCACCCAATGAAAAACCTTTTTGTTGAAATTCTTCTGATTTATAAGCTGCGGTTAAAAATACTACTGGAATATGTTGGGTTTTAGGTCGCATTTGAATAATTTTTGCGGTTTCAAAACCATCCATACCAGGCATTTGGATATCAAGAATAACCAAATCTACATGGTGTTTTAAGAGTAAATTTAATGCAGTTTTTCCTGATTGTGCTTGTAACACATGGGCATCAATATACTCTTTAATTAAGGTACGCAAGGTAAAAAGATTATTTTCATTATCATCTACAATAAGTATATTAATGGGTTCTGCTTTATTAGACATAACAGGATTTTTAGGTTTCCACAAGGAATTTTAAGACAGCTTATAATATTTTAAACTGGATTGAAATGAGATTTAGTATTATATTAGCATATTGCTGAGTGTATATGATTTAGATTTAAATTTAACTCAAAATATTTATCTATATATCAAAAATAATGCCATTAAATTATAAAGTTTTTCTCGTGTTGACCAATTAGTAAATTTACTATTTTAATTGCGAAATTTTTATAGATTTCATGATTTTTACTATTTGCTCAAAACCATCGAAAGTAGATGGTAAGGCATCTTGATCCATTACAATACCTGAAAATATGATATTTTCAAATTTACTGAGAGCGTCTGGATTTTCTTTATTAATTTTAGATGAATAATCACTGTAATCTTGTATGAATCTACACAGTGTTTTTCTAAGTTCTATTTGGAGTAATTGAGATTTTACAGATTTATAATTGAATAATAAGACTCGAAAGTAATATGTTGAAATAGCCACAAGAGATATTGTTGGTAAGATAGATATTATTAAACTTTTTTGAATAGAACTAATTTCATTGATATATAAAAAGATTACTATAAATTCAACTAAAATAGGAAAAACTATAATTCCTCCAGTAATTTTTAGCCAATATAATATTGTATCTTTCTCTTTATTTTTTTCAATTGATAATTCATCGAATCCATCATATAAGCCAACAAAATTAAAACCATTTTTATACTCAGTAAGACTATCTTTTAATTTATTAACTTGTTTTTCTCGTTCTGTTAAATCTTTGTCCCATTTTTCTTTCAATTGTTCAGCTTTAGAAAGAATATTATCAAGATTTTTAATACTTTTTATAGCATCACTATTTGCAATTTCTTTAAATATTGCTATTGGCATATTTTTAACAACATCTTCAATTTTTTGTTTTGATTTATCGTCAAAATGTTTCAAATTTTCTAATGTAAACTTATATGCAAGCTCTAATTCACGTTCAAATTTTTCATTGCTTAATGATAAATATAGTTCTAAAACAAAACAAAAAAATAGAGAATACATACCATCTAATATATTCTTTTGCAGTTGGTTATTTGTAATACTTGAAATATCTTTTATAAAAAAATCCCCACTATGTTTAATATTAAATTGACAGAGATTGTCCCAATACTTTGCTCTTATTTTCATATCCCTAATTATTATAAGCATATGACTATTTCTCTCTTTCTCAAAATCAGAATCTGGTGATAAAGAATCTATCCTTTCTGAAAATTTAGCCAAAATTGAAAGATTGTTCTTATCGTTAAAAAATACAATTTTATCTGTCATGATTGTTTTATTAATTTTATTGTTATTAAGCGATTACACTGAATCAATACTAGCTTGAATCTGATATAATTTTGCATATACACCTTGTTTTGCCATCAGTTCATCATGTTGACCAATTTCCACAATTCGACCTTTATCCATAACCACAATATGATCCGCTTTAGCTATAGTAGAAAGACGATGAGCAATAATAATCGTAGTACGTCCTTGTTTAAGTTGTTCTAAAGCTTGCTGAATTTTATATTCTGATTGTGTATCTAAGGCCGAAGTTGCTTCATCAAAAATCAAAATTGGAGCATCTTTTAATAAAGCTCGTGCTATTGCAAGTCGTTGTCGTTGACCACCAGATAATTTTACCCCTCGTTCCCCAATAATGGTAGACAATCCTTTAGGCATTTGCTCAATAAATTCCATCGCATAAGCCAATTCGGCAGCCTTTATAATATCAGCCTGTGATACATTAGCCATTGTACCATATGCAATATTAGCAGCTACAGTGTCATTAAATAATACTACCTCTTGACTAACCAAAGCAATATTATTTCTCAAGTTTTTCAATGGTAACTGATTAATATCTATATCATCCAGCCATAGTTGACCATCAGTTATAGTATAAAAATGGGGAATTAAATTAGCTAAAGTTGTCTTGCCACTGCCAGAAGCTCCAACTAATGCAACAGTTTCTCCAGGCAAAATTGTCAGAGAAATATTGTGCAGAGCCGAATGCTCTTCATAATTAAAAGATAATTGTCTAAATTCTAATTTACCAAGCAATTTATCTTTATTAATTAAATTTTTAGCTTCTGTTTCAGATTTTTGATCTATTAAGTTAAATACACTTTGAGCTGCGGCTAATCCTTGTTGTAATTTATCATTTACTTTAGTTAAACGTTTGATTGGTGAGAATAACATTCCCATGGCAGTAAATAAAGATACAAAACCACCTACAGTTATATTATCCATGGAAGATTGCAAAGCCGCAATATAAATAATTATGCCTAAAGATAAAGCAGTCAACATTTGCACGATAAATACACTGATACCAGAAGTAACTTGAGTTTTAACTTCTAAATGTCGCACTTGATTACAAGCAGTTTGAAACCTATTTTGTTCATATTGTTGACCAGCAAAGATTTTGACTAATTTATGCCCTCCAATTGCTTCTTCAACTATCCTAGTAACGTCTCCCATTGCATCTTGGATGGAAGTATTTATACCACGTAATAGCTTACTAACAATACGAACTACTAATATTACGAATGGCACAATAGTAAATACTATTAATGATAGCATCCAATTTAAGTAAAACATCCATGCTAATAAACCTAAGATTGCTAAACTATCTCGTACTAAAATCAGTAATACATCAGTAGCTGCTACCATAACTCGGCTGACATCGTAAGTAACTTTTGATAGCATAACCCCTGAGGATGTTTTATCAAATTCACTGGTTGGTAAGGTTAAAATTTTATTAAACATTTCAATGCGTAAATCCGTTACCAATCGTGAAGCAATCCAAGTCATACCGATTGTGCTAGCTAACATCGCCAAACCTTTGACTAAAATTAATAAAATTAGAAAGATTGGCATTAGTTTGATCATCGTTGGATCTTTTTCAACAAAACCACCATCTAATAACGGTTGGATCAAAGCGGCTAATATCGGGTCAGCCACAGCCATTACAACTATAGCAAGAATCGCCAAAGCAAAAATCCGCCAATAAGGGACGACATAATTTAATAATCGTAAATAAAGAGTTTTGCTATTTATTTGAGGTGCTAATATCATAGTTAGATATTTTCTGCTGAAATGCTAAAGTATAGCATTATATGAACTTTACATAAAAATTACCAAACAACTAATCATTATTAATAAATAAAAACTTGACAATTAATTGATTAGTTTATATTATATCCTGTTGGTAATCCTGTATGAAACAGTGATAATATATAGTCAGAAGTAGCATAACCATATAATCACCATTCAGGACTAATATTAAATAGATTTCTATTTGGAACAGTTGTAAATGAAAACTTTTGTTGCTAAACCTGAAACTGTAAAGCATGACTGGTTTGTCGTTGATGCAAATAACTTAGTTTTAGGACGGCTTGCTAGTGAAGTTGCCAAGCGTTTGCGTGGTAAACATAAACCAGAATATACACCACATGTTGATACTGGTGATTATATAGTTATAATTAATGCTGAAAAAATACGAGTAACTGGACGTAAAAGAACTGATAAAATGTATTACCATCATAGTGGTTATCCAGGTGGTATTAAATCAATTAGTTTTGATAAATTACAAGTAAAAGCCCCTGAAAGAATTATTCAATTAGCTGTTAAGCGTATGTTACCAAAAGGACCATTAGGTCGAGATATGTTTCGTAAACTTAAAGTTTATGCTGGTGCAGAACATCAACATACAGCTCAACAACCAATTCCATTGACTTTAAAAATTTAATTTTATGACAGAACAATATTATGGTACTGGGCGACGTAAAAGTTCTACTGCCCGAGTTTTTCTTCGTGCTGGAGAAGGTAAAATTACAGTTAATTCCCGTCCACTAGATGAATATTTTGGACGTGAAACCGCTCGCATGGTAGTACGCCAACCTTTAAAAATAGTAGATAGAGAAGATACTTTTGATATTTATATAACAGTATGTGGTGGTGGTAATACCGGTCAAGCTGGTGCCATTCGACATGGAATAACTAGAGCTTTAATGGTATATGATGAAAGCTTCCGGGCTGCATTGCGTAAGGCTGGATTTGTTACTCGTGATGCTCGTAAAGTTGAACGTAAGAAAATTGGTTTACACAAAGCTCGTAAACGGCCACAATATTCAAAACGTTAAGTTATCTGGTTTTAAAACTAGGCCTAGCAGGTTTAAACCTGTCAGGTCTTTGTATATTTGAATTAAGTGGGAGATCGTTTAGTGGTAGGACTATGGACTCTGACTCCATCAACCCAGGTTCGAATCCTGGTCTCCCAGCCAATTCTAAATGTCCACTATAAAAATTGATCCTTGTGGACTATTAGGTTTGACTGAAATTACACCACCATGGGCATCAACGGCCATCTTACAAAAGGTTAATCCGAGTCCTACTTGTACTATACCTTGTTTTTTTAAATCAACTACTTCAAACTTTTCAAAAATCCGGTTTCTATATTCTTCTGGAATTCCACTACCTTGATCTATAACTTGCATATACAAATGTGGTTTGTTGTCAACATATTTAGTACCTAAGTTTAATGTAACTATACTACCACTGGGTGAATACTGTAAAGCATTGGCTAATAAATTACCAATCACTCGCCAAAATAAATTCCGATCTAGCTGCATGGTGAATGATGGATTCGGTAACACAAGTTTAAGTTCAATACCTTTGGAATGAGCAATTATGCTAAAATGTTTTTCTGCTTCTAAAATTATCTGATTAACATCAACTTCAGTAGGATTTAATCGTAATTTACTTTCTTCCATCTTTGCTAACATCAGCATATCATTGACGAAAGAATCAAGTCGTTCGGCTGATAAACGAATCATTTCTAAATGCTTTTTTAATTCGGCATCCTTAGTTTTTTCTTCCATTAAGGTTGCATGTAGCAATACAGAAATAATTGGGCTAGACATATCATGCACAATCATATTGGACAATTCTTCACGCATTTGTAATATAGCTTGTAACTCATCATATTGTTTTTTTATGCGTAGCATGGAACGTACTCTGGCTCGTAATTCCAATGATGTAACTGGTTTTTGTAAAAAATCATCTGCACCAGCATCAATTCCTTGAGTTAAGGCTTGTTTGGTATCTAAAATGGTAACTAAAATTATTGGAATATTTTGATATTTAGCGTCTGCTTTAATACGACGACAGATTTCAAAACCATCCATTCCTGGCATCATTAGGTCTAGAATAATTAAATCTGGCATAGTTATAGCCAATTCTGCAAATATTTCTCTACCATCAGCCAATAATGTTATATCATAACTTTCTTGTTTTAGCATGGACTCTAGCTTTATACGCTGACTTCGTTCGTCATCGATTATCAAGATTTTGCTACGTGGTCTCATAATGCCCTTTTGATTAGCTTATAGATTTGAGGATAAATAAAATATTGGGAATTATAATCTCCTCACCAGTGCCTAGAATTAATTCTTCAATTTGAGTATTTTATAAAAACACCGTGTGAGTATATATTACTGAATAATATGAGAGATTGCATTTAATAAACTTTCTGGATCAACTGGTTTTATCATATATTCATTACAACCTACTTCAAAAGCATATTTACGATCATGTTCTATATTGGAACCAGATAAAGCAATAATTGGTTTAGTAAATTTTTTAGCTCGTAATTGCTGTACTGCGTTATAACCATCAAGCACTGGCATCTGCATGTCCATTAATATTATATCTGGTTTTGTTTGTAAAGTTAATTTAACTGCTTCTCGTCCATTACTTGCAGTTATAACTGCGTAACCATCATTTTCTAAATATAATTCAATTAAACTGCGTAAATCAATACTGTCATCAACCAATAATACTTTGATATTTGTATGATTAATATTATTAATATTATTATTCGGAAATTGTACTGAATCCGCTGATATAAAACCAGTAAAATTAGAACCAAACTGAGGGGATGATTCTACAGAAAGTTGTCCACCCATTAACTCTACTAAATGATAACTAATAGCTAGTCCTAAACCGATACCAGGCAATGTTTTAGCTGTACTTTCACGATGAAAAGCAGTAAAAATTTTTTGTTGAGATTCGGAAGAAATACCAGGCCCACTATCTGTTACAATAAAATCTAATCGGCCATTTTGCCAAGTAATTTCTACTTCTACAAAACCTCTATCGGTAAATTTTATTCCATTAGTTATTAAATTTATTAATACTTGCCGAAAGCGTAATTCATCAATAATTAATTGGGCTGGTAGATTATTAGAAATTTTAATATCAAATAATAAGCTTTTTTCTTGAGCAATTGGTAGAAATAAAGATTTTAAATCTTCTAATAGTTGTTTTACATTACAATTATTAGAATGTAATTTTATTTGGCCAATTTCTAATTTTGTTTGATCAAGAACATTATCAATTAAAGATAATAAATGATTAGCATTTTTTTTAACACTATCTAAATAGTTAGTTTCATAATCACTAGCTTGTTTAGCATCATCTAACAATTTAGTATAACCCATAATTGAGGTCAATGGGGTACGCAATTCATGTGATAATGTGGCGATAAAATCACTTTTTAATTTAATTGCTTGTTCAAGCTGTCCTTTTTCTTCTGATAATTTTTTTCTAGTGGTTTCTAATTCTTGTAATAACTGACTTTGTCGATAGGTTAAAAGACTTAACTCATTTACCTGCTGTTGCATTTTTTGTTGCTTATTATGTTCATCAGTTACATCAAATAATAAAACATAAATACTACCATCTAAAGGTACTATATGTACATTTATATAGCGGTTACCTCCTATATTTAAGTATTGCAATACTTCAGTATGAGTAATATCTAAAAAACCATCCAGAAAATCTACTTGTTCAACTACTAATTTATTTTTGGTTAAAGTTGTCAGACCATAATGTTGTGGATGTCCGCCCCAATCAATTAAACGGCCTTGTGTATCAACATGCAGATAAGTCAAAATCATTTCTGCCATCCACATTGATTGAATATATCCAATGACACTTGCAGGGATGTTAGCCATTTATTTTATCTCCAAATTTCTCTTAGTGCTTAATTATAAATTAGGACTAATTAAACATAATTTTTAAGTCATAAGCAACGCTAATTCTAAAAATGCTTGTTCCACATTCATACCATTTTTAGCACTGGTCATTAATAGTTTCCAACCTTGTTTAGTTTTTTCCTCTATTACTTGCTCGTTTATTTCCCACTGTTCTTGCAAATCAGCTTTGTTTAGTAATATAACAAAGGGTTTATTGCCAATTTGTTTTTCAACTGATTGCCACAAGTTTAAAGCACTGTTCCAAGTTGGAAGACGAGTTCCGTCTACTACCAATAAAAACCCAGCAGCACCACGTAAATAAGATGCTGTTGTTGTTGTTAAAGATTCACTACCTGCAATATCCCATAAAATAAATTTCATTTGATTGCCATTTGGTAATGTTAATAATTTTGTATCTATCTTAACTCCAACAGTTGTTAGATATTTGTCAGAAAAAGTTTGCCGTACAAATTTAGCAACTAGGCTAGTTTTACCAACCGAAAAATCACCAATCATACAAATTTTTTTCTGTAATATTGCCACAAATTCCTCTCCTTATACTTCTTTAAGAAAGTTTTTAATAAAATTTTTTCTTACACGCAGTCGCTAGAGACTGTAATTTTTTAATGATAAACTGTTTTTTAAACTTATGAACCCGTTTAATGCTAGTATTTTTTTCTTCTAAAGCTCTTAATAGTTGATCTTTATATAAAGTCAATAATTTAAGATCATTAATTTGTTGTTGCATTTTTTGCTGTTGTTCATATTCAAAAGTTGCATCAAACAATAATACATAAGTGCTATTATCGCAAGATACAATATGTACATGAGTATAATATCCTTCAGCAAAACTTACAAACCGTAATATAACAGTGTCAATGGCTGGTAACATCCCTTCTAAAAAACCTAATTGATTAGTGACTGATTGGTTTATTTTTAAATCGGATATTCCTAAATAAACAATATTTCCCTCCCAACCAACTAGAGTACCATATTCGTCAATATGCAGACAGGTTACTATATCAGATTCTTTGATAGAACTTATATATTTAGCAATATTTATGGGAAATTCAATCATTGTATTAATCCTACGTTTGTTAGATAAATTAAAAAATGGTAAATTTAATTATTTTCTGCAACTACTAATTTTCACGTAATATTTAATTGAATTAAGCAAAAAATAAACCATTTTTAAAATCTTTGAACAGTAAGACATCTCAATACAGTAGCCATATATAAAATAGTGGTTAAACCTAGCAGGTTTTTTAGCAGACTTTATTCAGAATTGTTGTATATAATATTTATTAATTTAGTGAAAGGAATCATTCCTAGCTTAGAAGTGGATGGGAAGATTTTTGACTTTGATATTATTTTGATAATTTTACCAAGTCGTAAGACTATTTGGAGTAATAATACCTAAATAAATTATTGTTTTAACTGTTTTTTTAAAGCAATTTCACTAATTTATCAATTGGACAATATACAAAAAATGATATATAACTCGACTATCAAATTTTTGACATGCTTGGAATAGGAAACTAAGTAATACATTCATTAGCTCGATATATCAATGAAGGCGTAGACTTAAGCCTCCATGCGTTGAGCTTTAGATAATTTATCTTTTGGGTTAATTTCTTGCTTTGGTTTAAATTTTCAACAAATTCATTTATAAATACTAGTATTGATTTAAAAATTATCAGCTTTCTCCTCAATATTAGTATCCTTTTCCTAAGTATATAGGACTTACACATTGATAAAAGTATTATAATATGAATCAGCCAAGTAAAATCCAATGAGAGAAATAAGTCGTCCATCAACAACCAATTGTACATTATCAATGTATATTATGTGTTAAGTGAACCATATAAATTGCAATTAGGTGAATTAATGAACATATCACATAACAGTGTTAACCGTTTTTTAAACAAAGAATACTTAACCCCATAAAATTTTAGAAGATAAATCCTAATTAGAATTAATTAGGTGGTGTGCTAAGTGTAGACGACATGGTAATCTAACAATTTTTAGAAAAAACTTTAGCCTAGATTGGATAAACTTTATAGTTATCATATGGATTTAGTAGGTCATCTCTGGTCAGAAAAACATCATTAATTAATTGAATTTAATGAAAATAATATATTTTTGGAGTTGTCAATGCGTAAGTCCTATTAATAGATTATATCCAATATTTCAAGCTATGTCATATCTAATCTGATTCACAATTATGTAATTTTTAAGAAGTTATTATCTGAAGTTTTAATAAATTAACAAAAATATAATATAAACTTCCACCAATCAATGCAGACATTGGTACAGTTACTAACCAAGCAGTGATAATTTTGGTCAACATTCCCTTTCTAACATATTGTTTTCGATTGATTTTATCTACTTTCTTTTTTTCTTTTTTGGTAAAATCAACTTCACCACTAGTTTCCATAGTTTCTAATTCTTGTTGTTTTAATTTTATCTTATCTAACAATTGCTTTTTTTCTACTTCTGTTTCCAATTTTGTTAGTTTATTATCCCATTTAACTAGTTTTTTCTTGATGGATTCAACATGGTGAGCCTTAACTCCTTCTATTTCGTTTGCATAACGTTGATAAAGATAATAACGTAAATAACCAACTCCAAATACTCCACCAATAGCAATATGAGTAGAACTAACCGGTAATCCCAACCAAGAAGCAATAATTACCACAATCGCTGACGACATTGCAATCGACCAAGCTCTACCTTGATCTAAATCAGTAATTTCGCTACCAACAGTTTTAATAAGTTTGGGCCCATAAGTAGCTAATCCAACGGCTATACCTATAGCTCCAACCACCATTATCCACAATGGAATAGCAGCTTTTTTAGCAATTAAACCAGTCTGTAGTGCTTCATAAATTGCGGCAACCGGTCCAATAGCATTGGCAACATCATTAGCTCCGTGGGCAAAGCATAATAGTGCGGCAGCAAAAATTAATGGCAAAGTAAATAAGGTATTAATATCATCTTTTTTATTAGATAAACTCTGTGATGATTTTTTAATAAGTGGTTTGACGACAACATAAGTAATTATACCGGATATGATCCCGATAAATATAGCGGTTGTTATATCTAATTTTATTAGTTTTTTTATTCCTTTCAAAGCTAAATAAGTAACAAATGCACAACTCATAATAGCAATTAAAATTGGCACTATTTTTCTAGCCGCTTCTAGGGTTTCATCTTTGTGAAAAATTTGATCTTGAATTATATATAGGAATAATGCTGCGATTAAACCACCTAAAACCGGAGATATAATCCAACTGGCAGCAATTTTTGTCATCATTCCCCAGTTTACCAATTCCCAACCACTGGATGCGATAGCTGCCCCCATAATTCCTCCTACTATGGAATGAGTAGTGGAAACTGGAGCTCCTAACGCAGTTGCCAAATTAAGCCAAATAGCTCCTCCAAGCAATGCCGAAAACATTACCCAAACAAATATGCTGGTATCGATAATAAGATTAGGATCGATAATGCCTTTTTTAATAGTAGTAACAACATCTCCACCAGCGATTAACGCACCACTCGCCTCAAAAATAATTGCAATGATAATAGCTCCGGTTAAGGTCAAAGCTTTAGAGCCAACTGCTGGGCCAACATTATTAGCAACATCATTTGCACCAATATTCATAGCCATGTAACCACCTACAACAGCTACAAATACTAAGAACGTTGCGTGAGGTATATCACCCAATCCAAATATAGCGAATAACATTACTATAACTAAGAAAAATATTCCTATTCCTAGTTTATATAATTTGGCATTGGGGTTTTCTATATATATATTCATGTTTAATTGGATTTTATAAAAAATATATTCTAGCAGATTTTATAAAACCATTTGTAATTTTTTAACTTAAGTGTGAAGTTTGGAATAGATAGTATCTACAATATGATTTTCAAAAGTAAACTATTTCAATTGCCAATTCCCAATATCTGCATTTACATCAATTCCATCTGGTTGGCCATCAGCACCAAATGAATAAATATCAAGCTCTCCATGCACACCAGGACTAAGATAATTATACGGAAATCCCCATGGATCAATTGGAATATTGTTTAAATAACCACCTTGTTTCCATTGTCTAGGTTCTGGTGGAATATTGGTTTTAGTTACCAATGCTTCTAAACCTTGGTCAGTATTTGGATATATATAATTGTCCAGCTTATACAATTTCAATGCAGTTTCGACAGCACGAATATCTTGTTCAACTTTTATCAAACGAGCTTTATCTGGATTACTCATAATCTTAGGTACAACTAAAGCCGCTAAAATTCCCAAAATTACTACCACCACCATTATTTCTATAAGAGTAAAACCTTTATTTTTCATATTGTTGCTCTGCATGATAAGAAGAACGTACCAAAGGCCCACTGGTAATATTTTTAAAACCCATTTTATATCCAAGTTTTGCTAATTCATCAAATTCTGTTGGTAATATATAACGTTTCACTGGCAAATGCTCTTTAGTTGGTTGTAAATATTGTCCTAAAGTAATCATTTCACAATCGTGAGAACGTAAATTTTCCATAACTTCTAATACTTCATCAAGTTCTTCTCCTAAACCTAACATTAATCCAGATTTAGTGGTTATTTGTGGATACATAAATTTAAAATTTTCTATTAATTTCAATGACCAACTATAGTTAGCTCCAGGACGAACCGATTTATACAAACGTGGCACGGTTTCTACATTATGATTGAATACATTTGGTAAACCATGTTGGAAAATTTCTAATGCAGCATTCATTCTGCCTCGAAAATCTGGTACCAATATTTCAATTTGAGTAGATAAAGATATTTTACGAATCTCATTTATGCAAGCTACAAAATGGCCAGCACCACCATCTCGCAAATCATCACGATCTACAGATGTAATTACTGCATATTTTAATTGCATAGTAGCAATCGTGTTGGCTAAATTTATTGGTTCATTGCTATCAAGTGGTTTTGGTCGTCCATGAGATATATCACAAAATGGGCATCTTCTGGTACAAATATTACCCATAATTATAAAAGTGGCTGTACCACTAGTAAAACATTCGTTCAAATTAGGACAAGAAGCTTCTTCACATACAGTATGTAAATGATGTTGGCGTAATTTACTTCTAACTTTAGTCACTGTATTATTATTAGAAACTTTAATGCGTATCCATTTAGGCTTACGGAGTATGTTATTCACTATTGTTATAACTCTCAAAAATTAATTAAGCATTATAGAATTTTGCCAAAATGATTACATCAAATCCTGATAAGCACTATAAAGTCGCAATACTTTTTTAACATAATTTTTAGTTTCTTTATATGGTGGAACTTTATTACCATAACGCTTTACTGCATTTTCACCAGCATTATAAGCGGCTAAAGCTAGACGTAAATTATTGTTAAATAAACCAATTAAATGACTTAAATATTTAGCTCCACCATAAACATTTTCTTTAGCATTAGTACGATCTTTTACTCCAAAACGTCTTGCTGTCGCTGGCATAAGCTGCATTAAGCCAACAGCTCCTTTAGGAGAAACTGCCTTAGGATTAAACGCTGATTCAGTTTGAATTACTGCATGTAATAAAGCTGGTTCTAAGTTAGTTAAATTAGCAACATCTCCAATTAAACTACCATAATTGCTATACTTACGGTGAATTTTAGCTCGAGAACCTCGAGAACCAATAGGAGTAGAAAATGATGATACAGTAACACCATTGGTATAAATTAATTTATACCTAGGATTATTAGGATTATCAGTTAGATGAATAGTACCTTTGCTATCTATATACTTATAAATTTTTGATGATTCATCTTTTTTCTTATACTTAGATTGGGCATGAATTTTTACTGTATAACGAGAAGTTGGTTGTTTATCAGTATAATGCCGAACACCGTTAGAATCTAAATAGCTATAAATTTTACTAATAGATAATACTTGATTACTACATAAAATCATGGCTAAAAAAATTATTCGTTTCATAAGTTTTTCCTTGCTAGGCTATGGAAGATTTATATTAATTCTTAATTAAATTCAAAATAAATGTTAATCATGTTACGTAGACAGATTATTAACCTCCCCTAACCCCTCCTAACTTAGGAGGGGAACTCTAATAGTTGTTCACCTCCTTAATAAGAAGGGGGAGGAGGTTTCTTTCTGCGTAACTTCAATTAATAATTATCAAAAATTGCTATTTTAAAGACCGAACCAAGGCATTGGAATATCTTTAACAGTAGTTAAACCAAATGATTCCCATGCTTGCATACCACCACGATACCATTTTAGTTTTTCTGGTGGATAGCCAAGTTGTAATAAGGTTGCAACGTTATCATGGGATTTATTACACCAAGGGCCATTACAGAATAAGACTAAAGTTTTAGCATCTTCAAATAAAAACTTACCATTATCAATTTTTACTCCAATTTGCTCCTCTAATAGTTTTCTGACAATGGGAGGACTAGATTTTTTACCACTTAAAATATCCCATGGTATGTTTACAGTGCCAGGAATAGAACCTTTTACTACCCAATCAATTTCCCGTGAATCAATAACTAAAATAGAATTATCTCCTGTTGCTATTTTTTCTAAATAATCTAATACTTCCAACTCGGCAATAACTTGAACTTTTTTTACTAAATCAATTGATTGCAAGCATTTAGGTGGACAAGGACGAGAGGTTTTAGCAAATTCAGCTTTAATGAGATTGTCTTTATTTTGATTGCGTTGGATTAATATTTCTCGGTCATTATGTTTAACTGATACAGTTTTAATATTAGGTGTTATTTTAACTTCAGATTCATCACCTTGCCAGATAATTTGTTTTAACCAGTTATACCAAGTTGTAAAAACTGTTTTTTCTATTGGCAAAGTGAATAAATCCATAATTTTGGTATCTAAACTAATTTGGGGAATTAATACGTCAGTAACAGTGGTCAAACCAAGTGATTCCCACGCTTGCATACCACCACGATACCATTTTAGTTTTTCTGGTGGATAGCCAAGTTTTAATAAAGAGTGAACACTAGTTGGCGACTGATTACACCAAGGTCCATTACAAAATAATACTAGAGTTTTAGCAGTATCAAAATAATATTTGTTATCATTAACAGTAACGTTAAATTGTTCTTCTAATAATATCTCTAATATATCAGTTTTAGCATTATCAAAAATATCCCAAGGTAAATTTATAGCTCCTGGAATTGATCCTTTAGCTACCCAAGCTACGGTGCGAGAATCTATAACGACACTATTATCATCTTGTAAATATTTAAATATATCTAATTCAATAATAGTTTCTACCCCACTTGCCATCGTTATTGGTTTAATGCAAAAAGGTGGGCATGGTCGTGAGGTTTTAGCAAATTCAGGATTGATCATATTATTTTGATCTTGATTACGCTGAATAATCACTGGCTTATCGTTATGAATAACAGTTATGAATTCAATTTCTTCAGTAATTCTGACTTCAAGTGCTGTTCCTATCGAAGGAAATAATATTATATTGGTAACTAATATTACTATGAGTAATATTTTATTAATCATAAAAAACAACTATTGTAATTATAAATGAGCTTACTAAAATTATAGGCCAAAATAGTAATTTAGGTATAAGACCATCACGGTAATATCCGATGGTAACTCTATATCTAAACAAGAAAAAACTAAATGTAGTAATTAAAAAACTACAATAAAGTATCAAATAAAAAAATTCTAAATAAATAATTTCCGGGGTTTTTATAGTACCGCGTAACCTAATATGAGCAAGTAGAATACCAAAAAATAGACCAATTAGCGAGCGTACAAATGTTGTAGTTTTCCCCAGCCACATTTGTAATGCAAATAATATGGTGCTAATGATTATAAGAGGTAATACACTGCTAATAAACTGCCCGATAAATTCTCTTCTTAATAAAACATTGATATGTAAATGAGGAAAATTAGTATCGCCCATTCCCATATATTCACTAATACCAAAGTTAGTATTTTCGTAATTAATTCTGTAGTTGAAGAAACTCTTTAATACTGACCAGCCAGATAGAACCAATTCTTTTTTAACGCCTGGTTTAGCTGCTGGATTCATAACTCCATAGGCTTCTAAATCTGGGACTAAAATTACATTTTGATCAAAATCTCGATGGGCTATACGAATACCGATGTGACGTTTATCAAATGGGTATTTGGCATAATAAAATTCATGTCGCATTACGATCTGAAAATGCCAACCAATAACTTCAACACCATTTTCTTCTAATTGATAAGACTTTGTTATATCAGTATATCCAGCCTGTGGCAAGGCAAATCCACGGGTTATTGTATCAGGAATACTATCGTCATATTTCTGCCATACATAACCAGATAAATGGATATTATTGACACCAGAAAATTTCATAGACTCGATAAAAATACCAGTAGGTACATAATAAATTGGTTTTTTAGAAGACATTTGTTTAGTTTGGATGTTTAAAAACCTTTCTAAACCAACCTTGTCAACAATAGTAGTACTATCAGCAATTTCATCAAAAGGAGCAGTTTGAGCTAAATACCATAAAAAACCTATTCCTCCCATAATTATTATACTGAAAGCAACTATATATTCCCAAAAACCTCTTCGATCTCCTTTATCAATTCGAGAAATGAGTGCTGCTAATAAACTCAAAAAGATAACTGTGGCAATACAAATCCAAATTAATTGTTTCCGTAATGAACTAGTTTCCAAAATTTCTTTGAAAAATACCACTCCAATTGACCAATTAGTGGAAGGTACAAATTGATAAAATATCCAAGCAGACTGACCAGTTTCTTGATCAATATAATCAACTGCTCCACTTGCCCCATCAATTGCTTTTTCCGCCAGTCGACGCAATATATTATCATGATGTAAATCAGCTAGATTAAATACAGTTTGATTATTTTTTACATATTCTTCAATCGGATGAGCGATAAAAACTCCTTTTTCCGATAATATAAATCCATAGCCAGTTCTACCAAGTTCAAGAGAATTCATCAAAGATCGTACATTGCTCAGTAAATAATCTACAAAAACAGCACCAATAGAAATTTCTACTTGTTTAGTAGCATCAAAATAAGTAATTGGAACAGTAAAAACTTGTACTAAATCTTGCTTAGGTTCCCATTTACCATCTTTATTTACATAATATGGAGAAAGTTTACGTTTTTGAGGGCTATTAACATAGGGAGCAAAAACCACTCCAATTCCAAACATATTAGAAGATGCTTTTAAGTCAGTTTTCAGGCGTTGGAGAATATTTTCTTTGCGTAATTGACCGGAACTAATATCATTAGCAATAGCATGAGCAACAGCAGATAATTTACTTAAAATCCTATCTATTTGTTGAGCTGCTTGTATCGTTTCTTGTTGGGCATGATTTCTTTCAGATTGGATTTTTTCATCTTTTTCATCCACATAATCAAATATCAAAAAACTAGCCACTAAAAAACTAATAGCACAAGAGAACGATATTATTTCAACAATATGTTGTTTCAACATTCTTAATAATTAACTTAATATTTTATAATTTTATAACTGAAATTAAGCAGGGCAAACACATAAGTTCGCCCCTACCATATTTAAATGTGTAGGGACAGACCTGCGTGTCTGCCCTTAACTTAATAGCATTACATCCTACATTTTAACTAACTATGTATAACTTCAGTTTATAATTCTTAATTAAATTCAATAAATATCAATTACTTTGTATGAGTAATAGAAAGGTAGGTTTAAGAGGCATTAATTATGGAAATTTAGTTCTAAAATCAAACTACCTTAGCTCGTAATAAATCGTGCATGTGTAATACACCAATTAAAGTTTGTTGCTCATTTACAACTAATAAAGCAGTAATTTTATGGGTTTGCATTATTGTTAAAGCATCAACAGCTAAA
>JASFYV010000110.1:0-8004 GCA_045046925.1 Candidatus Marithrix sp.
TCTCAGCAAGGCAGTTGTGAACAAGTAAACTTCCTAGTAACTAGCGAATATAATTAGATATTAAAGATTATTATCATGATTACCGTAGGGTGTATAAGCGAAGCGTCATACACCAAAACCCAAGAATAATAAAATTACAGCAATATTGAAGTAAAAATGGTAAATGATGTGTGTGGTGCATGACGCTATCGCTTATGCACCCTACGAATTATAATTTTATTTTGTTTTCCATTCAAGGCATAGTTACCCTCAAAAAAATTTATGTTTTTTAATTTAAATAAAAAAATTCCTTTTTTCCTTGTGTTAGGGTTATACCAACTTCCTTCAAAAATTTTACCACTTTGTTTTAAAGTTCCTTTTAAAAATGATTTAGTTCCAGAATAATTATCGGATTCTCCTACTAGTAAATTACTATTGGCATTTTCTAATCTTAATTCCATTAAACCAATATTTTTACCCATTCTGACATCTTCAGTATGTTTCCATTTTCCTATCCATTTTTCATAAGTTGATGTTTTTGGAATAACATGTTTTTGTGGAAATAATATGGAAAGAGCTGGTTTCCAAGTCTCCATATTCTTGAGAATTTTATCACCACCAATTATACCACTTAAAAATAGTCTAACCATTACTGTATATCGTGCATAAGTAAATGTTGTAGTTGAAGTTATTATTCCAATAACCTTATTTTCTTTTATTACTGGGCCACCTGAATTTCCTTCGTTTATATTACCTGAAAACAAAATCTTTGATCCTTTTAAAGCTGAATAAAACAAGTTACTATATGTCCAATCGGCTCCACCACTTGGGAATCCAAATGTAAATAACTTATCATCATATTCAAGTTTCTTAAAAGTTTTTTCTAAATAAAGTGGGATTATATTTTTAGGAAGTTTATCTTTAACTAATAAAAGACTTAAGTCTAGTTCTTCTTCATTAAAAAGAACTTTTGCTTTAAATTCTTGATTTTCAAAAAATTTAATTGTTGGATTTGGATCACCTTCCACGACATGAATTACAGTAAGAATGTAAACTTCATTAGGAGAAATACCTACAATAAATCCAGTGCCTTGTCTCCCATTTGAGCTTATTTTAACAATCCCTTTTTTAAAATCTTCTGGTTTTATTTCATTAGCTTCAGATTTAATAGAAAATATAGGATTAACCACAAACGTCAATAGTATTGTGATAACCAAATATAATTTACTCATAATTTTTCCTTCTTAATATTCTACGTTTCACTGAATTATGTTGCTCATCTTGAATAACAGCAACCTTAACCCGACCAACAATAACAATTCCCACAATCCCGATTATAGCAGGTATCAACCAAACAATAATCCCCAACAACAACTTAAGAAATTTACTTTCCTCTGTAAGTGTTTCAAAACGAGTCAAACGATAATCCATACTCTTATTAACAAAATCAACTGGATGCGTTGCAACTCGATTCTCTGCTAGTCCAGTCAAACGTATTCCAAAACCACCATTCTCTATATCAAAATACACCCGCTTAACCTTAAAGCTATCCTTCTCGCCTAAAAAGAAAAAATTAGAATCCCTAAACTCTATTGTAGATATTTGTGGATACGCTGGATAACTAATATTTCCCTTCATAATCAAACTAGTACGAGCAACCACCTCACCATCCACCATCTCCCTCTCAATCAAATCCACAGCAGTAACAACAGCATCACTTGGCATAATTTCAAAATCCTTATCTCCAACAACCGTCAACACCAACCGCAAAGATTTTCCCGTAATCTGAATAAAAGGTTTCTCCTCCGACAACTCTAAACCAGCTAAAGATTCAATTCCCTTAACCTCACATTCCTCAGCCTCCAAATCAAACTTACCAAGCTGCCGAAAATTAGCCAATTGCTCAGATACATTATTAACCGTAATCACAAGCTCCTTAGTTCCATTTTCACCAGCTTCCAAATCCAAACTAACCTCAGAATCAGGTGTAATCAGCAAAGTATCCAACACTCCAAACTGTTTAGAACTTGGTGTAACCGTACTAAAAGTTACTCGATGATCAAGCGGCATATCATTAGCAGTAATTTCCACCACCGAATCCGCCAATGAAAATATAATCTTATCAAAATCTTCCACCATCGCTGACTGAAACTTAATTGCACCCAAAGCAATTGGCTTATCCACTCGAAAAGCAAAATGATTAACCACAATATCAGCCTGAATATGAGTTGCAATCGGACTCGTCAAATACCATACCATTGGCACTGTAAGAGACATCATCAAACAAAATACCACAAAACTTTGCATAAAGATTCGATACAAATTTTTCAACAAATCCTGCACCCAATTGGGAAATTTATCTGTTATTTTTCTTAATTTTTTCATCGAATCACCTTATGCTGAAACAAAATAGGCGAATGTTGAAACGGCACAAAATTATCCAAAAAATAACCCTGAACTCGCAATTCATATTCCCCTTCCTCAGCTTTTGAGCTATCCCAAAAAATACCAAAAGGCTTACCAGGAATTCGTTTACCCAAATTTTTTGTTAACAATTTTTCCCCAGCTTTATAAATAGCATATTTCAATTTAGAACTTTCACCAATCTTAAAATAAAACAGATAACCCTTAATTTCCTTCGGAAGCTCAGAATGATAAAAAACTGCTGGAGCAATTCTCTCAAATTCAGCAGATTTTCCTAAACTTACCACTACTCCTAACTTTGCAATATCCAACTTTAACGGCTCAATCACATCCTTAGTTGGCCATTGAAATTCATTAAAACCTGATTGCCAATGTGGAGGTTTCGGAATTACTTGATCCAGCCAATAATAATGCTTGGGTTTTAATTCCTGTACTTTTAACTTAACATCTTTTTGGTTTGGTAAATAAAATTTCAACTTACACTGCGATGGTATTGTCTGCCATTTTTCACCGTGATATGCCAATGCAGATAGCAACTCAATATCCTTCCCACTAACTGATTTAGCCTTAATTCCTTCCCACCGATCACCTCGTTTTTTATATTCCAGTTCATTCCCATATGCGATATTAGCAGCAAATAGCAATATAAATATAGCAACTAACCAATTGTTTTTGAATGGTAACATTATTTTTTTACCTAATTAAAGCTGATCTGCCGCCCATAAAGACAAAGCGGATAAAGTTAAAGTTGGATTGGCTGGTGAGCAAGTTGGGAACACGCTACTTCCTAATACCAGCAAATTACGCACTTGATGATGTAGTAAATTTTTATCCACAATTGAGGTTTTAGGATCGTTACCCATGATCGTAGTACCTTGTATATGCCCTTCTGTATTATTGACATGCAACATAGTTATATTTTCAACTGGTAGTGGAGCTAACAATTTTGGTAATATTGCTGGCAGAGTATCCAGTCCACGTTGAGCATAAGCAGAATGATTATGATGAACTATTTTGGGTAAATTAGGAGATTTTTCACTTATTGCAATGTAGTTATCTTCACCAGGTAAATCTTCAAAAATAAACTTCATATAACAACGTTGTAACCATTTACCTCTTTCCACTCGCAAAGTAGATAAAGGCACATTAAAATTTTCTATAATACAGGCAGCATGTTTCGACCGATGAGAGCCATCATATAGCATATAACCATGTCCGGTAATCATAGTGCTACCTTGAAAATTATTTACGCCATCTAAATCAATCCTAACATATTGACTAACTTGCTCATGTAATCGCTTACCTAACAATGGATGAAGTAAATTAGACTGTTGTAATAAATAAGGATTAAAAATTGCGTTAGCTCCTAATACTACTAAATTTGCTTTGGCAACATATTCTACTCCTGCTTTTTTGTATCTAACTCCAGTTGCTTGGCCAGCTTCGGTCTCTATCGCTAAAGCTTCTGCTTCCAATAATAAGTTTATTCGTGGGTCTTGATACAAATAAGCCATTTCATTTTGTATGGTAAATTTAGCATCAGCTGGACATAGATTACAAACCCCAGTAGCACAACATAAAGAACGATTATTAGTAGCTATTCTGGCTCGGGCAACTGGCTGTTGAAAATACAAATCTGGATAGGCTTGTTTCAATAATTTATCTGAATCATTAAAACGATGTGGAGGTTGTGGATAAGGTTGACTACGAGGAAATGGAGAACCATCATTGGGGCCAGAAACTGCCATTACAATTTCTGCTTCAGTATAATATTGTTCTAATTCATCATAACTTATCGGCCAATCAA
This sequence comes from Candidatus Marithrix sp., assembly GCA_045046925.1. Classification (GTDB taxonomy): domain Bacteria; phylum Pseudomonadota; class Gammaproteobacteria; order Beggiatoales; family Beggiatoaceae; genus DRQV01. Next base: position 4,211 of record JASFYV010000110.1, read on the forward strand.
CTCCTACTCCATATTTGGATTTTAGTTGTAAATCATTAGGCATCATACGTGGAGTACAAGCGACCCAAGCTCTTGAAGTTCCACCAAATCCAATATAATGTGGCCATCTTTTAGCTGGGGTTAGATTAACCGTTTTAGATATGGTGCTACTTAAAGTTTTATTCTGTAATTGCCAAGCATGTGAATCATTTTTACCTCGTTCTAAGACTAAAATTCGAGCTTTTTTATTGGCCTTTGGTAAATAGCTGTGCAAAAAAAAAGAACTAGCAAAACCAGTCCCAATTATAATAATATCAAAGTTCTCCAAAATACCCTCCTAATTCAATATGCCTTTTAAGACAAAATATGTTATTATTTTGTAACTATAGCATTTCCCGATTCTGTTAAATACAACCTCCCTTAATCCCCTCCCTTATTTAAGGAGGGGACGAAAGAGGTGGTTTATGTGCTTTATACAAACGGGAAACGCTATACCTACCATGTGTTGTCCAGTTATCAAAGAATCAGGGTAACCACAAGAGATTACCCCTACAAATCATATGGTAGATGTTTTGTACATTTAATGATAGCAGACCTGAATGAACAATTACAATGCCATAGTTTAACTTTTATATTAAATATACTTTCAGAATAAACCCAAATAATTATGCTAGAAACCACCTATTTAACCAATAATTTTTTAATTGCAATGCCTAATTTAGCAGACCCTAATTTTTTAAAAACAGTCACTTACATTTGCATACATAATAAAGAGGGAGCTATGGGAATTGTTATTAATCGACCAATGGGTATTAATTTAGGTGATATTTTAGAGCGAATGGATATTAAAATAGAAAATACTAGTTCTATCAAATTACCTATTTTTAATGGTGGACCAGTACAAAAGGAACGAGGTTTTGTTCTGCATCAATCAGATCAAACATGGGATGCAACGTTAACTGTTAATGAGGGATTAAATATTACTACTTCACGGGATATAATGACTGCCATTGCTAATGATAAAGGGCCTGACAAGGTATTGATTGCTCTGGGTTATGCTGGTTGGGGGGCAGGTCAACTAGAACAAGAAATGGCTGATAATATATGGATAAACACTCCAGTTGATAATGATATTATTTTTAAAACTCCTTCTAAGCAACGTTGGCAAGCAGCAGTAGCAAGCTTAGGTATTGATTTAACTTTATTATCTAGTCAAGTTGGCCACGCTTAAAAATTAGCTGATAAATTTTGTTTAAACCACCTAGACAAGCTATTTGCAGATTTAATTACTTTACCTCCAATATTCTTGATAGGAGTAAGCAGATTATTTATTACATTACGAGTATTACTATTGTGACATCTACCTTCTCTTTCTATCCAATGCACTGTATTGCCAACCACTACAATGCTTCCTGACACAATAATTGATGTAACAGAAATGGCTAACAACCCTAAAGGAACTAGTAAAAAGCATTCTGGACTATGACAACCAGTAGATGGTTCTAATAGTCCTTCTAGCATCCCTTTAAATAGTACTTCCGTACCTTTTCCAGACACAGTTAATTTTAGTTCTTTTGTAATCAGCTTACAATCAGGTTGAGTTTCTAACAACATTGGTGAAAAACATCCGCTCAACAATAAAGCCAATATAATGATTATACTAAGTTTCTTATTGATTATAATTAAATTGACCATATTCATCTACTCACTTTCAAATATCAGATGTTTTATAAGCTTGATTAAAATATCTTTCTCTTTAGCATCACTACTAGCAATCAGCAATGTTAGAGTGGTAAGAGCATTGTCATTTATCTTTTTTTCGCTATTTGGTTTATGAAGATAATTACACTTATCCAAAAAATAAACAAACAAAAATGAAGCACTTCTTTTATTACCATCTGTAAATGGATGATCTTTTATGATGAGATATAATAAGTGTGATGCTTTATCTTCAATACTAGGATAAAGTTCAATTCCTTCAAAAGTTTGGTATAAATTTCCTATGATACCTTTTAGCTCATCTGTTTTTTCATTTGCAAATAGTTTAGTTGCTTCATTTCTTTTGATTAATTCTATTTGTAGTTTATCCAACACAGTTTTTACTTCTTCATAACTTAATTGATAATCAGACTGTTTACCATCAAAATCATCTATAGAACTTTTATCATAATTTTCTAATAGTGTTAAGGTTTTTGTATAACTATTTAGAAGTGCTAAAATCTCCTTTTCTTTTCCTATAGACTTGGTAGATAAAAGTTCTATGGTTTGTTTTAGATTATTTAATATATCTTTAGTGTTTTTTATTTTCTCTTCATTTATAGCATATCCATTTACTAAATAACTTTTTAAAACGGATGTTGCCCATTTTCTAAATTGTGTAGCTTCTTTAGAATTAACTCTGTATCCTATAGAGATAATCATATCAAGATTAAAATATTCTATATCTCTTTTTACAGTTCTACCACCTTCATTTTGAACTATTGCAAAAATTGCAACAGTTGAATTTTTATCTAACTCATCGCTATTAAAAATATTTTTAATATGCCGTGAAATTCCTGATTTATCTTTTGCAAAAAGTTGAGCTATTTGATCTAAATTTGCCCATATTGTTTCATTTTTTAAATCACCTTTAAATTCTATTTCACCATTTGTACTTTGAAATATCTCTATTTTATTCAACTCTTCATTATTACTAAGTTTAGAATTTATCCCATAAAATGATTTAGGCATAATTTTAATATAAATCAGTTATTTGTTCTGTTTGGTGCAATTATCATCGATATATTTCTGAATTTTGGCTCGTTCTTGGTTACGCGTTTCTTTGGTGTACAAGATAGGTTCTCCATTCTCGTCATTTTTTGCTAATGGCTTATCAGTATCTAATAATAATAGATTATCACTCCATATCACAGTTTTGTTTGAGTATTTCTGCATTTTTTACAGCAATCTCTTCTGGAGATAAATTTTCTACACTATCTTTAGGCGGTATTTCTTCCTTGATTTCAGGTGTTTCAACAGTTTCTTCAGCAGAAATTATAAATTGTCCAGTTGTAGTTTCAACTTCTTTTGAGCAATCAGCAGTAGGGGTTTGGGTGTATTGAATGTTACCATCTACATCTGGACATTTATACATTTTTGCATTAGCAACTACAGTTACTAAACTTAATAATAAAAATATTTTTTTCATAAAATAACCTTTGTCAGTATTTTATAATTATGAAGTAAGTATAGCATAAATTATTCTGATGAATCGTTTCATCCTTATTTGCTTCTCCAAGTCGCTACGGTCGAAGTTATGTTCAGAATAACCAATCGTTAAAGTAGATGCTTTACATCCTTGTCTAGTGCCGCTTATAGCAATTCTTAATTAAATTCAATATAAATTACTTATATTAGACATCTTTCCTAAATAAAGTAAGAGATAGCAAATAATGTTAAAAATGTTAAAATAGCTGAAAATAATATAAAGTAGATAAAGCGATGAAGAGATATAAAGAACTCCAAATAGAAAATCCAGAAAATTTCAAGCGATTAACAGGATTACGAAAAGAAAAATTTGAACAATTATGTAACAAAGTAGATATTTACATTAAGGAAGAACCGTAATCGATTAAAAAATCGTGGCAGAATCTGAATTATCATTAGAAGAACGTGTATTACTAACAATATATTATCTTCGCCATTACCCAACTTTTACAAATTTAGCAAATATTTTGGTAACTACCTACGATGAAAAAAAGTATGTACAAGTAAAAAAGAGTAAAGTAAAAAAGATGAAAGAATTGCAAAACGACATAGACTCGCTAAAATCCATA
>JASFYV010000111.1:0-3961 GCA_045046925.1 Candidatus Marithrix sp.
TTTGTTTTAATAGTTGAGAGCTTTCTGGCAAGCAAACTAAGTCTTTTTGGCCATGAATTAAAATAGTTGGAATATTTGCAATTTTATTTATATCTAAAATAAGCTGATTTTCCTCAATAAAACAATTATGATACAAATAATGACACTCAATACGGATCAAATTTAATAATTTTTCTGATATTTCGGTTGGAGTGGTAAATGTACCATTACTAACTACACATCCTCCCCAAATTGCCCACGCTAAAGCAGCTTTATTCATAGCATCTACATCTTTACCAGTTAGAGCAGTATAGTAAGCTGTTAATAACTGAGTCCAATCTCCAGGTGCAAAATCAAAAAATTCTTGCCATTGTTTGGGAAAATATTTATTTACCCCTTCATCCATATGAACCCAATCAATATCACATTTTCTAGCTAGGAAAATGCTGCGTAAAATAAGCCCTAAAATTTTATCTGAATGTTTTTGGGCATATAATAAACCTAAAGTTGCTCCCCAAGAACCACCAAATATTATCCATTTATCAATATTTAATTTCTCTCTAATTAATTCTATATCTGCTAATAAATGTTCTGTTGTATTGGATTGCAGTTTGCCTGCTGGTGTAGAACGCCCAGCACCACGTTGATCAAATAAAATTATTCGGTATTTGGCAGGATTAAAAAAACTACGATGATAGGATTTACAACTTGAACCTGGCCCTCCATGCAGAAAAACTATTGGAATTCCAGTAGCATTACCACATTCTTCTACCATTAATACATGGCCTTGTCCAACCTCAAGTTGGTGAGTAGCATATGGTTCAATATCAGGATATAAAGTTTTCATTTTATTGTATGTTAGAGATCAATGCCATTAAATTAAGGGTAACTTTGAAGGATCGCACATAATATGATGATTTGTAGGGGTAATTTGTGGTTACCCTTAACTTAATGGCATTGATGCTAAAGATATGATGTTTAGAGTTTAAAATTGGTTTGCCAAGTATTCGCTAGATTATTCAATATTTTAATTTTATTGATTATCTAAGTATAAAAATGAACTATTTTTTAAGTATCAGCTTTATTAAAAAACTTTAACGAAATTATAACATGAATGAATTTATTGAGAAATAACTTTCCTCTAATGAGATTGATAATTTAAGCAATACCTATATATTAATTTAATCTCAATAGATTTGATAATTTCATGCTAATTTTTTTACTGATATTAATAATTGTTGTTATATTTGGCCCTCAATTTTGGGCTAAACGTATATTAAAAAAATACAGCCGTTATCGTGAAGATTTTCCTGGTACTGGTGGTGAGTTTGCCCAACATTTATTAGCCCAGTTTAAGATGTATAATGTTAAAGTAGAAATTAGTGAAACTGGTGATCATTACGATCCAATCGATAAAACTGTACGCCTGATTCAATCCAACCTAGAAGGAAAATCCTTAACTGCCGTAGCAACAGCAGCTCACGAAGTTGGTCATGCAATTCAAGACAACATTAATTATCAACCATTTCAGACTCGTATTAAATTAATTCAAACTGCTCAAATAATGGAAAAACTTGGAGCTGGGTTGATGGTTATGATACCAGTTGTTGCAATTTTTACTCATATTCCAGCTTTGGGTATTTTAATGTTTATAGGTGGATTAATGAGCTTAGGAACTGCAGTAATAGTGCATCTCGTTACTTTACCAGTTGAATTAGATGCTAGTTTCAGACGAGCTTTACCGATTTTAGCTAACTATATTTCCAAACGGGATCAATGGGCTGCTCGTAGAATTCTTACTGCTTGTGCATTGACTTATGTCGCAAGTTCATTAACCAGTTTGTTGAACTTATGGCGATGGTTAGCTATTTTACGTCGTTAACTTTTTTATAGTTAAAAACATTATCATCCTAATAAACTAAATTCTTTTCTAAAAACTTTTAAGATTTAATAAAAAATTTAAAATCAACTACTTATGACTGAACATTCAAATCATCAGCTTGACCCAATTTCTACCCAACCTTTCCCGAATTCTAAAAAAATTTATCTCACTGGTTCACGACCTGATATTAAAGTTCCAATGCGAGAAATTAGTTTATCAGCAACCCAAATAGAAAACTCAGCTCCAGAAATAAATCCTCCAATAGCTGTATATGATCCATCTGGCCCTTACACTGATCCAAATATTAATATAAATGTACGACAAGGAATTCCAGATATACGCAGCACTTGGATAACAGAACGCAATGATACGGAAATTTTACCAACGGTAAGCTCTAAATATGGTCAAGATAGGCAATCAGACCCAACTTTAGATGAATTACGTTTCCCTAACTTGAAACAACCTAGGAAAGCTAAAGCTGGTCAAAATGTAACTCAAATGCACTATGCTCGCAAAGGAATCATTACTCCGGAAATGGAGTTCATTGCTATTCGTGAAAACCAGCAAATCCAAGATGAATCCTTAAATTTTCAGCATCAAGGTGAATCATTTGGAGCGACAATCCCTAAAATTATCACTCCAGAATTTGTACGTGATGAAGTTGCACGTGGGCGGGCTATAATTCCAGCTAATATTAATCATCCAGAAGTAGAACCAATGATAATTGGCCGTAATTTTCTGGTAAAAATTAATTCCAATATTGGTAATTCTGCTACTAATTCATCCATTGAAGAAGAAGTTGAAAAAATGGTATGGTCAATCCGCTGGGGTGGCGATACGGTTATGGATTTGTCCACTGGTAAAAATATCCATGAAACTAGAGAGTGGATTTTGCGTAATTCTCCAGTACCAATTGGCACAGTACCACTGTATCAAGCTTTAGAAAAAGTAAATGGTAATCCAGCCGAACTTACTTGGGAATTATTCCGTGATACTTTAATTGAACAAGCAGAACAAGGAGTTGACTACTTTACTATTCATTCTGGAGTAAGATTAGCCTATATTCCCATGACAGCAAAACGGCTTACTGGCATAGTTTCTCGGGGCGGTTCTATCATGGCCAAATGGTGTTTAGCTCATCATCAGGAAAGCTTCTTATACACTAAGTTTGCTGAAATTTGTGAAATCATGAAAGCTTATGATGTAGCTTTTTCCTTAGGAGATGGATTACGACCAGGCTCTATTGCTGATGCTAATGATGATGCTCAATTTGCTGAATTAGAAACCTTGGGAGAATTGACTAAAATTGCTTGGCAACACGATGTACAAACTATGATAGAAGGCCCAGGTCATGTACCTATGCATATGATTAAGGAAAATATGGACAAACAGCTAGAAAACTGTGATGAAGCTCCATTTTATACTTTAGGGCCATTGATAACTGATATTTCTCCTGGTTATGATCATATTTCTTCCAGCATTGGGGCAGCGATGATAGGTTGGTATGGCTGTGCTATGCTGTGTTATGTTACTCCTAAAGAACATTTAGGTTTGCCAGATAAACATGATGTCCGAGAGGGAATTATTGCTTATAAAATTGCAGCTCATGCCGCTAATTTAGCCAAAGGCCATTCTGGAGCTCAATATCGTGATAATGCCATTTCCAAAGCTAGATTTGAATTTCGTTGGGAAGATCAATTTAATTTAGGTTTAGATCCATTGAGAGCTCAAGAGTACCATGATGAAACTTTACCAAAAGAATCAGCTAAACAAGCTCATTTTTGTTCCATGTGTGGCCCTCATTTCTGTGCAATGAAAATCACCCAAGATGTACGAGATTATGCTAAACAGCAAGAAATTGAGAGTGTTGATGCGGCTATGGAAGCTGGTTTAAAAGAGAAAGCTGAAGAATTTAAGAATAAAGGTAGTAAGATTTATCATTAATATCTATGCTTAATACTTGCTAGTCACTATGGATAATCCTAGTGATTAGTTGTTAAATTGTAACTACCTACCATAGTAAAAAATGTTATAATAGAGAGATGAAAGAGCTACCAAACGACATAAAATCCCTAAAAGCAATAACAACTTTTAGGAGAA
>JASFYV010000112.1:0-4154 GCA_045046925.1 Candidatus Marithrix sp.
ATAGATTTAATTTATGACTGTTATAAATAATTTTAATTAAACGTATCATAATGATTTATAAACATAAAAAGTTGGCATGGGCATGGTAGGTAGTTACCAATTGGGGTGATAAGAGACACTTGGAGAGCGTTTAGTAAATAGAACTTTGTTATCATTAGTTTCAATTATACAATGTAGACATAATGAATGAGGAAAACTAATATTACCTTCTTTTACTTCTTCAATTAAAATAGAACTTTGAGATTCATCTTCTGAATAATTATCTTTATAATACTGCACTTCACTATATTTAGTTTGTTTTACCTCTAAAAGAGGAGTCGGTGAATCAGAATATACACTTGGAGTCTTTTTTATCATATATTTTACGTTATCATCAAAAAATCTTTTATCTTTTTTGTTTTTTGCAAAATATTCTTCATATTCACTCTGTTCATTACTAGCTAATTTATATTTGTCTGAATCTTTTATCCATAGAATATCATCAATAGACCATGGGGATTCAAGATTTGGGCATAAAGCTAAAGTCATACAATTATCTACATTTAATCCGGCAGTATATTTTTTTAATCTAGGAGAAATATGTTCTCCATTTATATATTCTTCACCTGCTAACTTTGAACCATCCATTTTTGGTCGCTTAAAATTAATTCGATCTAGTATTTCTTGAAAACCACTTTTTTGAAGATCAGAAAAATTGACAGTTTTCATTTCAACAATTACCGTTAAAAATGCGGCAATTTTAGCTGAAAAATCATCATATTTACCAACAGACTTTAATATTTCTGCAGCATTTCCACGTACATCTGTTCCTAATATTTTAGCATTTAATTCATCTCCTTCTTTTTTCCAATATGTCACATAATCAAAAATAATTTTCGGATTGCGAATATGTATAGCACTTTTATCTAAAATAGGAATTAATCTATTATCATATTTAGAGTCTTTTACCAATTCAATAACTTCAAGCATACAATTGGATGATTTTAAGAATGAATCGCTTATATACATAAGAACATAATCTGATTCTTTTATTCTTTCCGCAAATTTTCCCAATTTTTCATAGTTTTCTGCATCCCTAACATCTCTAATGATTTGTATGCCAATTCTAAAAAAACTTTTATCTATAAAATCAATAATTTCTTTATCTTTGTGTGAATATGAAATAAACACATTCATAAATTAATCTCCAAAATATAACTTAATATTTATATAAATACGGTGGGCAAGACAAACCTTTACCCACCCTACTATATCTAAATTCCCCAAGCTCCAAGACATATAACCATCAATGTATTTGGCATTAAACCTAACAATAAGATAGTTAACGCATTGGCACTAAGAGCTACTCTTATATCAGTACTAGCTTCAATCGGAGTTAAATCTGTAGGTTTATCGAAATACATAAACTTAATTATGCGTAAGTAATAAAAAGCTCCAATAACCGCAAATAACACTGCTAAAACAGCTAACCAAATAAAGCCAGCATTAATAACCTGTGCTAAGACAGCCCATTTAGCCCAAAAACCTACCATTGGTGGTACTCCAGCCATTGATAACATTATGATTAACATTATAGCCGCATACCAAGGATTTCTTTCATTCAAACCTTTGAAATCTGTAATATTTTCTGCTTCAAATCCAGTTCGACTCAACAATATAATCATACCAAATGCCCCCAAGGTCATAATGGTATAAACCACTACATAAAACATTGAAGCCGCATAACCATCTGCATTAGCTGCAATTACCCCCAATAATAAGTAACCAACATGGGCAATGGTAGAATATGCCAACATACGTTTAATATTGTGTTGAGCAATTGCTATCACATTACCAACTATTATTGATAAAATTGATAGCAAAATTAGCATTCCTTGCCAATCGGTGTGTAAAATCTGCATGCCATCCACCAATAATCGCATTAACATTGCAAATGCCGCAATTTTTGGAGCACTGGCAATAAACAATGTCATCGAAGTTTGTGAACCATGATAGACATCCGGTATCCATGAATGAAATGGAACTGCACCTAATTTAAAAGCTACTCCAATTACAATAAAAACTAATCCAAATACTAAAATAATATAGCTTTGGGAACTCGATTTTATTATCGGCTGAATAATAATCATAGCTTCAGTTTCGATGTTAGCATTTATAACTTCTGCAATTTTAGTTGCGACTGGGCTATTAGTTATTTCAGCCACATATTTTTCAATATTTTTTACTGCTAATTCAATATTTTCAGTTTCATCAATTAATTTATTTACTGCTGTTATAGTAGTACGATCATTAGAAATTTCAGTTATATTTTGCGATAATTTAGTTATGTCTAAGGTAGCTGTAATACCATATAACATAGACATTCCATACAATAACATTCCTGATGCCAACGCTCCTAATACAAAGTATTTCATCGCTGCTTCAGAGGCTACTTTGGACTCACGATTCATGGCAATCATGGTATATAAAGATAGGGATAGTAATTCTAAGCCTAGGAAAATCATTAATAAATTATGAGCCGACACCATAATTAACATGCCTAAAGTAGCAAATAATCCTAATACAAAATATTCGCCTTTAAACATCTTTCGATCTTGTAAATATTCACGAGAGTAAACAAAGGTAAAAAATACTATTAATACAATGAATAATTTTAGTACAGTACTCATTGCATCAATAATAACCATGTCATTCATTGCTAATATTGGCTGAGTAGTAGAAGTAGCAATAATTAATAAAGCTGCTCCTAGTAAAGTACCTTGGGTCAAGTGATAAGTTAAATTACGCAATTGCTTGGGCAAGAAAGCATCAATCATTAAAATAACACAGGCCATTGTTAATACTAATATTTCTGGTAGCAACCACGCTATATTTAAGTCTGCAATTGTCATTTATGTCCTTCCATTGTTGGTTAATGTTAGGTTAATTTTACATTAATTTGAAAATTTATCTAGTGTTTAGTGAGAAGAAAAATTAGGTTGGGATTAATATTTAAGTTAAATTAATTATAATCTCAAGTTACACAAAGATAAATAAATGGCAAAATTGAGATTATAGAACTTCCCGATTTATTGAAGGTTAACTACTTTGATAGTTTTAAAAATATTGTTTAGAATATGAAGTGGTTGAAATTACTGTTTCAAACTTTCCATCTTAGAAACAGCTATAATGAATGATGTAATTTCGAATTTTTGAGCTAGATTTAGCTAAGGCAGCATTAGATTTAAGTAATTTGTAAAAGATATTTCCAGCATTTTTTAATGAATTGGAAAATCTATCCATTTTAGCCAGCGTTTTTTACCATAACAAGTAAAAAATAATTTGGTAGTCCTGAACGAAGTAGTGGTGGATAAAATTAAATAATATTAACATTATAATGATGAATATTCCCTACCCAAATGGCTCCTATATAAGATTTGAAAACTTTTTGGAAAAAGAAAGAGTTTTCCGAACTACCCAACAATTTCGTTTGTTTCTATATCAATAGCAAGCCATATCCATATCTTATTACCTTTACTAAAAACAAAGAATCCCTACCCACATTTCATCACATTGAATGTTTACCCTTTTGGTGTAACCTCAATTACTTTCGGAACAGAATCATATTTTTTGTTGACATAATTTTGTAGGCAACGTTCAGTAATACCAATAACTCTTGCAATACCTGCCAACGGCAACTTTTCCAACATTGTCTATCAAATCTCTCTTTTCTTGGGAAAGAGTATTTTTTGGCTCTTGAATAAACTGCCGTTTACAATCTTTACAGGCATATTTTATTTACCATTAATGTATAACCGTTTTTTATAATATTTTTTGACAAGCAACTGGGACAGTTCATTATTCTTATTTATGTTTGCATTAACTTTCTATTTAGTAATAAAACTAGTACCATCCAGTGCCATCGCATTCTGAACAAAGAACAACATCAACAAAAGGAGGCAATGTAGACTAAATTTTCGATATACCCCACTCTTAAAACCAATCAATTTAGTATCTCGCCATAACGACATAATGTCCACCCTCCCCAAACTAGCAAGGCCGAAAGACCAAAAGAAACCTTTAATGTGAATTAAGAGCTAAAAAATTATTTTAAAAATCATATAATTAAAAATTGTAACTTCAGTAGATTTTTAACGTGCATTTTTTAACTCATT
>JASFYV010000113.1:0-5242 GCA_045046925.1 Candidatus Marithrix sp.
ATACCCTGTTAACTCATAAGAAAAATTATCTTCAGCCAAATAACTCAAATAAGTTGCGTATAATACTCGCTCAAAACCTTTTCCAATACTGGGGATAAGCAGCGTTTCTCGACTCTTTTTAAATTTATATAATAAAGCTTCTATTTCACCAAGAGATTTCTGGAAAGTACGACTAATTGTTAAATAAAGTTCTGTAGATTTTCTTCTATATAAGTGCTCGATAAAAGCATGGATAACATCACCAATATATACCAACTCTAGCTCTGTACTTCTATCATTGACTTTAATTTCTATATCATTTGCAATATTATGACACCATGTTGCTATTACAGAATTATAATTGGGTCTACACCACTTACCAAATACATTTGATAATCTATAAATAAAACAACTAATGTTATTTTTTTGTGAGTATTTTTCAACGGATTTTTCACTCATTAGTTTGCTTTTTGCATAATCATTATCTAAGCCAACTTGAATAGATGAAGATAGTAAAATAGGGATATAATTCTTAGATTTCTCAATAAGATCAATAATAATTTGTGTTAAATTAGAATTGCCTTGGTAAAACTCCTTTTTATCATCTGGCCTATTTACTCCCGCAAGATGAAAAATAAAATCTGCTTCTTTAATAAAGGCTTCTAAGTCTGTTAATGAATTCCCTCTATCAAAGCACAAAATTTCAATATTTTGCATTTTCTTTAGAATAACAATTAAATTCTTGGCAATAAAGCCATTTGAACCTGTTACAAGTACGTTCATTAAATTACTCCAAACTCACGCAAATCACTTTGTATCTCTCTTAAAGCTAGTAATTTCTGCTTAAGCTCTTGTTCATTAAGTCTATGCGTATTATGTGAATGATATTCATGGGCTTGTGTTACCACTTCTTCACCTTCTTCAACAAATTTATTGTAATTTAAATCTCTACTATCAGCTGGAATTCGATAGTACTTCCCCATATCTTCAGCTGTTACCATCTCTTCTCTGGTTAAAAGAGTTTCATATAATTTTTCACCATGTCTCGTGCCAATAACTTTAATTGTATGCTCTCTTCTATTTAACATATTTTTAAGAGTATTAGCTAACAATTCAACAGTTGCCGCATCTGCTTTTTGTACAAAGATATCTCCATTTTTTGCATTATTAAAAGCAAAAAGAACTAATTCTACCGCTTGTTCTAAGCTCATCATAAAACGAGTCATATCAGGATCTGTAATAGTTACTTCCTTACCTGATCGTATCTGTTCAATAAATAAAGGAATAACCGAACCTCGTGAGGCCATCACATTTCCATATCGAATACAGGAAATAGTAATATCTTTTTCATTTAAATTTCTAGATTTAGCAATAGCAACTTTTTCCATCATTGCCTTAGAAATTCCCATTGCATTTATGGGGTAGACAGCTTTATCAGTACTTAATAAAACAACTTTGTTCACTCCCAAATTAATGGCTGAGTTTAAAACATTCTCAGTACCATTTATATTTGTCTGAACAGCTTGCATAGGATAAAACTCACACGAAGGGACCTGTTTTAAAGCTGCAGCATGAAAAACATAATCAGTTCCACGCATTGCATCATCAATGGAATTGATATCACGAACATCCCCTAAATAAAATTTTAGCTTAGGATTATGATATAGTTTTCTCATATTATCTTGCTTTAACTCATCACGAGAAAATATTCGAATTTCTTTAATGTCGGTATCTAAAAACTGCCTTAGCACTGCATTTCCAAATGAACCAGTGCCGCCTGTAATTAATAAAGTTTTATTTTTAAACATTCCTATCCTTTTAAAGCCATATTAAGATTCTTACACGTTATGATTAATTTTCATAAATTTCAGCAAAGAATTATTAAATACTTTTTGCCACAACGACCATGCTCTTCCACAAAAAAGGAATACGCCCAACACCCGAAAAATCAATTACTTTAAAACCATTTTTTTCTAATAATTTAGTAAGAGATTTCCTGCTCCAGAATTTAATATGCCCGCCATGCCATAATGCCGTATGGTGTGTATCCCATTTATCAAATATCGAAAGAATTAAATTTTTTATATAACCATGATATGGTGTTGTAATAACAAGTACCCCTCCATTATTTAATAACCTTTTTGCAAAGATTGGTAAAAGATGAGGAGAAAAGAGATGTTCTACTACTTCGGTTGATACTACGACATCAAATTTTTCTTCATGAGCTAAAATGGCTGATGGATCATCTTGAACTCCATAGTTATAAAATTTGATTTCAGGGTATTTGGAACGTGATAATTCAACTCCATTTTTATCATATTCAACTCCAACGACATAATATCCCTCATTGCGCATTAAAGAGCAAAGTTTTCCATTTCCAGAGCTAACATCAATCACCCGTTGAACTTTCAACCCTTTCAAAAGAGAAAGAATTCATGGAGAAATATATCCACAAGAATGCGGGCCTTCTGATGAATCCCATCCATAGTTACTAACTGTACTCATTTCTCAGGTATTTCCTTTTCTTTTATTTAAAATATAATCCAATTATACATATAAAACTACCTGATTACCCACAATCCACAGCTATGTTTTAGAGATATTAATCTCTGTAAGGCAATAGCTACGGCATTTTATAAATTGTAGCTCTAAACTGGGTCAGCTAATTCGCCAAATTTAGTACTTAAATTTTATTAGCAAACAATTGTCAATTATAAGCTAATGATTATATTGTAAACTAGGATAGTTAAATATGGCTGTGGATTGTAAGTAATCAGGTAAAACTATAACAATAGTTTCGAATTTACCTAACCTTACAAACTGATACCATATTTTTCTTTTATGAACTTCAATATTGCGTTCTTATCATTGCCTACGTTATGATGAATTTCATAAATCTTTGCATCAATATAAAACCGATACCAAAACCCCTGTAAAAAGTGCCAGATTAATCCTGGTTTACCATCCAAAAAACCTAACTTAAAAAAGTAACGGTAATGAAAATAGATAAATGGCCTTATGAACAAAGGTAAATCGTTATAAATTTGTTTCAGCCAACTTTTAAAAACTACACTTTTTCCTACAGAGTTTGCAATATTTTGACCACTAAAATTATGAGTTATATTTAAAATATCTATTACTTCTTTTGTTGCATAACTATTATGTTTATTTGTCCATGAAGTTAAGCCACTTATATTTTCATCAACAAAATCATTTTTAAAATTAATTGACTCGCCATCAGAGACTTCAATATATTCATCCATCCATCGTTGTACACAATAACCTTTATTATTCCGCCAAATTCTTAAAAACCATAAAGGATAATACCCTCCATATTTAATCCATCTATCTAAAAAGTAAACTCGTCGTTTCATATAGATAGCTGTAATATTCTCATCAAGAGAATATAATTTATCTTTAATTTCATTCGCTAATTCTGGCAGAACATATTCATCCGCATCCATTCGCATCACCCATTCAGTTTCAATAGGACAATACTTTAAACCCCAGTTAAACTGCTCAGCATGATTACCTGGCCAAGGATTTTGGTAAATTTTGGCACCCAAAGATTTTGCAATTTCGACAGTTTTATCTTCTGAGCATGAATCAACTATAAATATTTCTTTTGCAAAAGGTTGTACTGATTTAATACAACGTTCTATATGGATTTCTTCATTGAAGGTTAAAATTATAACTGAAATATTATTTTTCATTAATATGATTCTAATCTAAATAAACTAAAACTAAAAAACAGAACACATAATAAAAACCTGATGGCTTTTCAACTAAGTAATATAGCAACAGAAAAAATTATTGATTCTACCCAAAGTAGTAGCAATAACTACAGATAATTAACTTGATAAGATATTTTACCATTTAAATTTTATGCTAATATAATAAGTTGTGAAACAAGAATTTTGCTATAATTGTTCACTATTCTTCCTGACTTTCTAGAAAAGAGAGTTATATCAAATAGCATTTAGTATAAAAAATTCTAATAAAAAGATATGTTCAATAAAATTATCACTCCCATACATATATTATTATTTTACTTAATAATATATGTATTAAAAATGAAATATATTATAATTATATTCCCAATTTTTATTTTTTTATATACTTTTTCGATCTTTAAAATCACAAAACTAAAACTGTTCATAGTTTTATATCTATATTTAACCGTCAACCTACTTTTTTCACTATATTACAATGAACTTTCAATTGTTATGATGGATAGCAAGTTCTATACATTAGTATTATTATTTTATATTTTCTATACTTTAACCTACAAAAGACATATTAAATTAGAAGCTTTCTCCAGAGCAATAGTAATAGTATCAATACTAGTATCTTTAATTGGGTGCATCAGCGTGTTAACTAATTATAGACTGGGTAATAGGGGAGATTTTGGTAATACACTAGTTTTACTGTTACCAATACTATCTTATTACTATAATAAAAATCATATTAATAAATTCCAATTAATATTCATTGTTAGCTGTAATGTTCTTTCTTTATACATTATGCATGGTAGGACAGCATTGATTAGTTATGTATTTGTCTTAATCCTTCTAATTTTGTACAAAAATAAATTACAACTCAGATTAAATAAGCATATCCTTATACTTCTAACAGTATTAAGCTTTGGTTTAGCCTTTAAAATATTTCTATTTAGAACTGGTATAAACTTTGAGCAACTAGGACATGAAGCTAGATATTTCTCAGCACTGATATTTGCTGATATCATTCAGAATGCAAACATCTACAATTTATGGTTTGGGTTTGGATTTGGAGGCATATTTGATGACTTTGCAGAAAATATTCAAGTAGCAACAGCACATGTTAACCAAATAAAAGAATCATCAGGAATTAGTCATTATGTAAGTTGGGGCTTTCATAACAATATAATGCGAGTATTTTTATTATTTGGTGCCGTTGGTGCGAGTATCCTGTATTTATGGCAAATATCTTTATTTTATATAAAAAGGCACGATTATATTGATAAAGACATTGTTGCACTAAAAACAATCCTAAAAATAATGTTTTTATCTACAATATTATTGTCATTTTCAAATGGGATTTATGGTACAACATTAGTTGCAAGCATACTGTTTACTTTGCAGGGAGTTATAGCTGGTGAAATAAAAGCAAAATCAAGAATAAATGGTAGTGTAAAAATAAGTGTGTATCTGTCCGATTAAATATAAGGAGATAACTCCTCCTCAAACTCGATTACCTCGGTGCCCCTTGAGGGTATAAACCG
>JASFYV010000114.1:0-3803 GCA_045046925.1 Candidatus Marithrix sp.
GCAATCCGATTTAGCCCAACAAGTCCCTGTCACTAAGAAACTTAAAAAACTTATAAAAATAATATTTTTTGACATGATTTTTCTTTGCTTGACATTAGTTCGATAGTTAATTATAGACTATTATCTGTATTATTATTTTTTCTAACTTTATAATCAGTAAAAGATGTAATAGTAATTAATATCAAAACTAATATTTTTATTATTTTTCTTCTTTGTACAGGACAAAAAATTTAATATACTTGTAACTAATTTAGTTTACATACAGCTATAATTTATACAATAACTATAAATCAATGACTTATAGTTTTTTATCCTGTACAAAGCTAGTACTATCAAAAATTTCTACAATTAAAAATATTGAGGAAGACTGGGGAGCCAGAGTTTGTTCGTAAGTAGTGGCAATGTAACCGCTGAAATTGAAATAAAAAATACATTGAACATTATTTTGAATAATTCACCAAACATTCTGCTTCACAACAAGCAATGGTTTTATTTTAGTGCATAAATTACTGAATCATATAATTGAGATATATCTGATTTTACTTCACAAGATAAACCATCACAAAAAATACCATGCCATTGCACATAACTTAACTTGAAATTACCCGCTTCATTTAATTGAAAAATATGTACATATTCAACATCATAAATAACCTTTTGAGTATCTTCTATACCAGAACTAAACACATAAAGAAATGGTTCAGAAAATATAGCAGAACCAATTATTGAATCACGAGCTTCATCTGTCATATTTAATAAACCGAAAAAAGAAGTGTTTATATAAGGTTGGCCTGCATAACTCAAATCTGGCATACCTCCATATATCCTGACTACAAGCACCCCATTATTCTGATTAATAACAGCTATTTCAGAACGGACTGATTTACCTTGTGCATCAACTCCATCATAAAAAATAGAAGTAGCTCGAACATTTATAAAAGCTAGTAGTAAAGATAATAAAATTATTGTTTTTTTAATCATTATGGAATGTCTTTTATTTGATGTAAGGATAGAAAAATAATACAATGCTCGACCTTTTGTAACTAATTTTAAAGAGAACGAAACATGTTTCTCCATGAAAATAAAAATATAGTAACAAGAGTCGAGCATCACATCATTCATAGTTTAAAACGCTTATTCACAATTAGGGTTGTGGTAACCACGTCCACCATAATTAAAAAACTGTCCCCAGGTTGCATTAGAATCTAATACTAAGTCATAACATAAACTATCATCAATTAATGCTGTAAGAGAAGTTGTAGGTTGGATAGTCCCTGACGTATCCATATACTCTAATGAACGTTGATAAGCTGCATTTCCACTCACAGGAAATTGACCATTTCCCATATCTGTACCTGTATGTAGACCACCAGTTTGTCGGTCTAGAATTTCACCACCATAATCTACTCTGGTAGCATTATTTTTTATTCCAGTGGTATCAAAGAGAGATGTTGGGTAATAGCCTACCATTATATCTTCTATAACCAACCACCAATGACCTGTACTAGAGTCTCGCCAATAGGCTACGGTTCCTTCAGTTTGAGTTCCACCTATAACGCTACTCGTTAATGTTGCACCAATTGCGATAGTTGTATTTGTCTGTATAAAACCAGAACAAGTTAAATCATAACAACCTCCACTGCCATAATTATCAGGGGTAAAATAGATAAACAAATGAGAATTACTATCTCCATTTCTGTCTGGATAAACCTGCCAACCAACTTCAAGAGTTTCTAGATTACTACCTGTCCCACCAACTAACCATATCTGTGACAAGGAAAATTCATTATTTTGTTGCACATATGGAGCCCATATATTTATAGTACTTCTTGAGCCAATATTATTAACATTTCGGCTTGTCACCGCATATTGATGAAGTGCAGTTGGACCTTGACGTCGTGTAGTAGAACCATGTTTTAGGAAAGATGGAGATTTTTTGTATTTAAAGTCCTCCAACGATTTAAAACGTGCAAGGTCTTCTACAGTATATATACGCATCGGTATGCTGTTTTCAGGACATATAGGGAGAAAAGCAGTCTGCTGTGTGTTTCTTTCAGTCGCCGAATGCTTTATTTTCTCCAATAATTCTGAAGAAGGTCGCAATTGTATTTCGTGATTACGAAGAGCAGAATGTCTAAAAGCCGGTTGTGTATAAATATCTACACAACTTATCAATTGACCAAATTCATTGAGAAACTGATGTGTTATTTCAGTATCACGATACAACTCTTCCAAATATGATTCCATTCTTTCTACTTCTTTTGGGTTGGCTTTGAAAATTTCGTCTTGAGCCAAAACCTGTTGAAAGAGAAAGAACAAACAACTTGCTATACTAATAGTAGATAACAGATTTTTCATAGTTTTTTAGATTATATAAATATAAAATTAGTAGTTATTTACACATTAATTAACATATAATTCTGCAATCAAATAATATATCCAATCTTATTATTTTCTTGTTAAAATTATCTATTAACGAGAGGTGAGCATATACTGCCAACATCAAAAACATCTTTGGACAAGTAAACTCACTTACCAATCATTAGGGCAAAACCAATGCCAACAGCATATATCAATATAACAATTTGTATTTAAAAGATATTTCATTAATTACAACTTATAGCAATCAGTCTAATATTTAGTCTTATAGTCTAATATTTAGTCTTATGGTCTAATATTTAGTCTTATGGTCTAATATTTAGACTATATCAAAATAGTTAACCAGCATTTTTATACAGCTTTAGCTTATTAAAAAGAGTAGCTTTACTAATTCCAAACAACTTAGCTGCTTGAGTAACATTACCATCACAATATTCAATCCCTTTCAGCAATACCTCTTTTTCAATTTCTTTAAAATGACAAAATCTGTTTACCGTAATAATATCTGAAGTGTTGTTAGTTGAAACCATATTTTTGCTCTGGATATTAGGAATAGTTTTCTCACCTAGTTTTGCAGTAATCATATCGTTAGTAATTACTTTACCTGTATTTAATACCACCAGATTATGAATAGTATTTTGCAATTGTCGTACATTACCAGGCCAGTCATAACTCAATAATTGCTGTTTTGCTTCAGTGCTAAACTCTTGAAAATCTTTCCCTTCCTTTTCAACAAATTTACGGAGAAAAAATTTAGCTAATAACAAAATATCCTGTTCTCGTTCTCGTAAAGCTGGTAATTTAATTTCAATGGTATTAATACGATAGGTCTTTTCTAAACTCCCCAGCTTGAATATTTGCCAATAAATCTTTATTGGTTGCATAAATTAACCGGATATTAATCCGTTCTAATTTATGACTACCAACTTTAGAAAAAGTTTGCGTCTGGACAAAACGTAATAAAGTGCTTTGCATTGATATTGACAACTCTCCAATTTCATCCAAAAATAAAGTACCTCCATCAGCTTGTGATACTAAACCAAGTTGATCACTAACAGCTCCAGTAAATGCTCCCTTAACATGACCAAATAAATGGCTTTCCATTAATTTTTCTGGAATAGCTGCACAATTACATACCACAAAAGGCTTATCTATTAACATACTTGCTTGATAAATAGCTTCAGCACAAAGCTCTTTACCAGTACCACTTTCACCAGTAATCAAAATAGACACCTTACTAGTTGTTACATTATCAATAATCTGATAAATCATCCGCATTCTTTTAGAAGCACCTATAAAACCGTAGTATTTCTGATGCTTACAATATTTTTCATAAAATTCAACTTGTTGAGATAAATCATATTTTTGGATAGCATTACGCAATGTAATAAGAAGACGGTTGTTTTGACAGGGTTTTTCTATAA
>JASFYV010000115.1:0-14622 GCA_045046925.1 Candidatus Marithrix sp.
AGTCTCTCTTAGTTTGATAGAGTGTTTTACCTAATTGTTTAGCTTTAACTTTGATAGAAATCCATGCATGGTAACCAATATGATTACGCTGAGAACGTCTTTTACGACATTGACACTTTTCAATACCAGTTAATTGCTTAAGAAACCTATGCAATTCTTCTTGCCATCGCACCTTATTCGTTTGTTGAACAACCTGCGTAAAGGGTAATTAGTAATCGCCCAGTCAATGTCATTTGGAAACTACCTTGAATACTCTAAAAGGAACTTCTTTCAGTTTAACCATTACACCATTTTGTAATCGATGTAATGTCCATTCTATATCATCAAGATGTACCCAGCCACTATCTAAGGCTGAAAATTTATGTCAAGCGAAAGTCCTAGGGTTATTCCACCCAATGAAAACGCAGACTTTGTCTGTGCAATGGAAGATATATTGGAGGTCTACCAACGAGATTATAAAAAAGAAAACATTGAGAAATATGATCAGGTAGCAAGATAGATTTATTTTAGTTTAACCTGAAATAATACTTGATAAATTTACTATGGAACATAGATAATAACATTACCTATAACGTACTATTTTAGAGTTGATGTTATGAAATTATCTACCAAAGGACGGTATGCCGTTATGGCAATGTTGGATTTAGCACTTAATAGCAAGCATCAAAAACCAGTTAAATTAACTGATATTTCCCAACGACAAGGTATTTCTTTATCTTATTTGGAGCAATTATTTACTAAATTACGCAGAAATGGATTGGTAAATAGCACTCGTGGTCCAAATGGAGGTTACAGTTTGAATCGACCAACCTCAAAAATTACTATTGCTGAGATTATTACAGCAGTTGATGAATGTATTGATGCAACTCGTTGTAAAGGCGAAAAAAATTGTCATGATACTCAGGCTTGTGTAACACATCAATTATGGACTGATTTAAGCAACCAAATTTGTGATTTTTTAGACGGTATTACCTTAGCTCAAATTATAAAAAACAATATCTAATTACTACACTATCCATTAGTACCAATATAGGATATGTAATTATTAATTATAGAGAAAGTTATGAATTTACCTATTTATCTCGATTATTCTGCAACAACTCCAGTTGATCCACGGGTTGCAGAGAAAATGATGCAGTATTTAACTCCCCAAGGTCATTTTGGAAATCCAGCTTCACGTTCACATAAGTTTGGTTGGGATGCTGAAAAAGCAATTGAGGAAGCTCGAGAAAATGTGGCAGCTTTAATCAATGCTGATCCTAAAGAAATTGTATGGACTTCTGGAGCGACTGAATCTGATAATTTAGCCATTAAAGGGATAGCTCATTTTTATCAGAAGAAAGGCAAACATATCATCACCAGCATGACAGAACACAAAGCAGTATTAGATACTTGTCGACAGTTGGAACGAGAAGATTTTGAAATTACTTATTTAAATCCACAAACAAATGGATTGATTGATCTAAAAAAATTAGAAGAAGCTATTCGGGATGATACAATTCTAGTTAGTTTAATGCACGTTAATAATGAAATTGGAGTCATTGCAGATATTGCAGCTATTGGTGAAATGACTAGGTCTCATAAAGTTTTATTTCATGTAGATGCGGCTCAAAGTGCTGGTAAAGTACCGATTGATTTAGCAACGATGAAAGTAGATTTAATGTCATTTTCCGCTCATAAGATTTATGGCCCTAAAGGTATAGGAGCTTTATATGTAAGGCGTAAACCAAGAGTACGGATAGAATCCCAAATGCACGGTGGTGGTCATGAACGTGGTATGCGTTCTGGTACTTTGGCTACTCATCAAATTGTTGGCATGGGAGAAGCTTTCAAAATTGCAAAAGAAGAAATGCTAATTGAGAATGAACGGATAGAAAAATTACGCAATCGATTGTTGGATGGTTTACAAGGTATAGAAGAAATGTATATCAATGGAGATACAGAGCAACGGATTGCTGGCAATTTGAATATAAGTTTTAATTTAGTAGAAGGTGAATCTTTAATGATGGCTCTCAAAGATTTAGCTGTTTCCAGTGGTTCAGCTTGTACTTCTGCCAGCTTAGAACCCTCTTATGTGTTACGAGCAATAGGTCGTAATGATGAACTTGCTCATAGTTCACTACGATTTACGTTAGGACGTTTTACTACTGAAGAAGAGATTGACTATGCCATTCCGTTAATCCGTTCTAATATTGCAAGATTGCGAGATTTATCACCTTTATGGGATATGTATAAAGAAGGCGTTGATTTAAATAGTATTCAATGGGATTCTCATTGAGTGAATTACTAATTTAACTTAAATATAAGGATTAAAATAATGGCTTATTCAGAAAAAGTTTTAGATCACTATGAAAAACCTCGTAATGTTGGTAATTTGGATAAAGATGATTCTTCAGTGGGAACTGGAATGGTTGGGGCGCCAGCTTGTGGAGATGTAATGCGTTTGCAAATTAAAGTTGGAGATGATGGTATTATTGAAGATGCTAAATTTAAAACTTATGGCTGTGGTTCAGCTATTGCCTCAAGCTCTTTACTTACTGAATGGGTAAAAGGTAAAACCTTGGAAGAAGCATCAGCGATTAAAAATACTGATATAGCAGAGGAATTAGCTTTACCACCAGTAAAAATCCATTGCAGCGTTTTAGCGGAAGCAGCTGTGAAATCAGCTATTGAAGATTATAGCAAAAAGCAAAAAGTATAAAATTGAAATCCTCCAAATGTAGGATGTAATGAGTTTACGAATTACATCTTGATGCAGTTCATTTTCCATCCTACATTCACTTTAAGAATGATGTCTAATCCATTAAATTGAAAATAAGTTATTTGTCAACGTTACCCCATTTTTCTAAAATAGCTTCTAAATTACGCCACTGTAAGGGCTTAGTCATATAATCATCCATTCCAGCTTCTACACATTGTTTACGCACATTATACATAGCACTAGCTGTGGTAGCTATAATTTTAGGGCGTACCGGATATTTTTCTACTATTATTTTACTTGCAGTCAAACCATCCATTTTTGGCATGTGTAAATCCATTAGAATAATATCATAAGTTCTTTCTTTTAAAGCATCCAGAACTTCTACTCCATTATTAGCAACATCAACACTATAACCCATTTTTTCAAGTGTCAATAAACTAATCTTTTGATTAATAATATCATCTTCCGCTAGTAAAATATTTAATGGTAAACGTTCGGCTAAAGAAGTATCTATTTTGGTGGTCTTGACATGACGTTTATTTTTTACTCCAGTAAATACATAATTAAGCATATTTAACAAATGAGCTTGCTTAATTGGCTTGCATATAGAGGCTTGAAATAACTGTTTCGTTAATTCTAAATTATTCTCTAATTCATCAATGGTAGTTAATACAATTAAAGGTAATTCTTGACGTTCTGGAATTTTATGAATGGCCTTAGCTAGTTGTAAACCATCCATTTTTGGCATATGTCTATCTATAATAGCCACATCACATTTATTATTATGTTGTAGCCAAGCTAAAGCCTTCTCTCCTGAACCAACTGTACTAGTAGAACAATTCCAACTATGGAGTAAGTGATTTAAAATCCGTTGGTTATTTTCATTATCATCAACTACTAAAACATGTTGTCCTTGCAACAATTCAATTTTTGGTTCAAATAATGACTGAGGAGCATCACAAGTTGTTACTTTTACAGTAAAATAAAATATAGAACCTTCATTATTTTTACTTTTAACCCAAATCTCGCCTTTCATCAACTCACATAAACGTTTACTAATAACTAGTCCTAAACCAGTACCTCCATATTCTCTGGTTGCGGAAGAATCCACTTGAGAAAAGGCTTTAAATAATTTGTTTAATTTATCTTCAGGAATGCCAACTCCAGTATCATTGACAGTAAACAATAATTCAATATTATCTTTTGTTTGGGAATTTATTTTAACTGATACAAATACTTCTCCAAACTCTGTAAACTTTAAAGCGTTATTGATTAAATTAGCTAAAATTTGGCGGATTCTGGTAACGTCACCTCTAATCCAACTTGGTACTTCATCATCGACTAAATATAATAATTCAAGATTTTTGTTTAATGCTTTAGCTGTAAATAAATCAAAAGTCTCCTCAATAAATGTTCTGATCTCAATTGGTTCTTCTTCTAAGATTACTCGGCCTAGTTCAATCTTAGAAAAGTCTAAAATATCATTAATTACTGTTAGCAATGTATCGCTACTTAAACGAATAGTATCGACAAATTCACGCTGTTGAGCGGTTAAGGAAGTGTTTAACAATAAATTAGTCATCCCAACCACACCATTTAGTGGAGTGCGGATTTCATGGCTCATAGTTGCTAAAAAATCAGTTTTAGCTCTGGCAGCTTGCTCCGCTAATATTTTCGCTTGTTCTAGTTCAGAATTTTGTTTCTCTAATTCTTTTGCCTTACCAACAGCATAATTTACCATTGGTCGAAAAATGAATAGTACTTCTAATAATAAAACTAGCAGAGTAAACAACCATAGTAAGGTTTTGGTTTGTACAATTAGAGATACGTTAGCTTCACTTTCTATTTGATATTCAGTTACTATAGCATTAAGCCCTGTCAATAGCTCATTCTTAGCCATGTAGGATAAGGCCAATAAATCTGGATTATGTTGGGATAAATTATCACAAGATATTTTGGCTACTGAACGAGCATAAGTTAAAAATTTATTTACTTGTTGATCTAGTCTGAAAGGTGGTTGATAATATATATTAGAAATAGTCGTAGATATACTAACATCAGATATATCTGTAAATGACTTATTACCGTTTAACAAGGCGTTATGCACATGTTGCATTAAATCAATTGCTTCAACTAAAATTATTATATCTTTGGCATATAGTTGACAGCTATCTGATGTATAATAATTTAAATTATTAGCATATAAAGCAATACGCTGTGATAGCATTCGCTGTTTACCACTAATATTAATAATAGCGGCATAGCTACTCTGTACATTTAAAAATTTATACATACTAATAAAAGTAAGAGTCACAAAAATACTTATAATAGCTACAGCTAAAGCATAACGTTTAGTTAAGAATATATGTTGAGAATCGTTTTGCATATTCAGAAAAAACTATTATTGGAAGTTATCAAATATCGCAAATGTAACCATAGATAAGGTTAAAATAATTATAAAAAATATAATACTACGATTTTTAATACGTTCTCCACGATGAACTTCGATTCGATTTAATATTTCGTCTGATACAAAATAAAGGATAATTCCGGCTAACATGAAAGATAACATTTCAAACATAATTAATAACTCCTAAAATAGTTCAATTTTTGGTAGTCTTAAACAAAGATTAGGCTAAAATGTAGGTCTGGTTAGTGCTGCAACGTAACCCGACTTAAAATATTGAATAATGTTGGGTCTTTGCTAATCCAACCTACATAATTATTTATCACTATTTTGTTTAGGACTACCAAATTTTTATATAATAATATCATATTTTAATAGATATAGCGTTTTCCGTTTGTATAAGGTACAAGATTTCGGGAAATACGCTTCGCTCCATTCCCGAAACAACAGTTAATGGTTATTATTGAAGGTGTGACGAATACTCAATTTCTAAGCCACCTAGTTGGTGGATAACTTTGAGGGTTTGGAGTTATTGCAAGGGTATATGTTTCTAAGCCACCTAGTTGGTGGATAACAATATCAAGCATGGTTAAACGTTGGCAATCTTATTCTAAGCCATCTATACGATGGATAACAGTAGTTTTAATATCAAGCATGGTCAAACGTTTTTCTAAGCCATCTATACGATGGATAACAAACAGATAAACCTACACAACATTATAAATTATTTCTAAGCCATCTATACGATGGATAACTGTTTTTGTCTTTTAATTGTCTTATTTTGGATTTTCTAAGCCATCTAAGCGATGGATAACCTACCAATGAGTATGGAATATATGATGAATATATTCTAAGCCATCTAAGCGATGGATAACTTTATGGTTGACCTAAAAGAAACAATTACTAAATTCTAAGCCATCTAAGCGATGGATAACGAAACTTTACTTACACTTAAAGGAGTGATAGAGATTCTAAGCCATCTAAGCGATGGATAACATTGCAAGATTGTGCAAGTGGTTTACATCCTAATTCTAAGCCATCTAAGCGATGGATAACAGTTCAATACTTATTTAGATGTAAATTAGCTGATTCTAAGCCATCTAAGCGATGGATAACTATCTGTGAATAAATCTTCTGATTTAATATTTATTCTAAGCCATCTAAGCGATGGATAACTAGTAATCATTGTAACAAACAATTTATTTTAATTCAAGTTTTATCCAAAAATGAATAAAATACAATGTTTTTTGCTCTATATTTTTTATTGTTTAAATTCAAATACTTATAAGATACCCAAAAATTCATTGTATTTTTTTGTTTTTTTATCAATAACGCTAATTTCACGAATTAACTCAATATTGAATTTTTCTTTATACATTTCCTCAATCTCCTCAAGAGTTTCTTTTATCAATAAACGGCTTTCGTACTTTAATTTTACCAGTTTAAATTCTTCACGATCACAAATTTTATCATTATACTTATAAGTTTTTGCATCACGTTTAAACCAATTTCCATTTTCATCCTGTTTATAGGTACTTTCTTTTATTACAGACCTCCGAAATGGATGTGCCTCACTATTTGTAGTCGTCAAATACTCTGCTGTATTTTTTTCCAAATAATGATTAAAACTTAATATCTGCTCATCATCTCTTAAACTTTGAATTTGCTTATTTTCAATACGTTTTATCGCTGAATTAGTAGCAACATCCTGACTTTTTAAAGTAACCCTGCTATCAATTTTTTCTGACAACTTATCAAAATCAAATAATTGCTCAATATTTTGTTCCTTTTCTTCTGATTCAAGCTTATTTTTATCATCTTCTGGCCCAGGATAACGATAATAACAATTAACTTTTTTAGATTTACGCACCGCTTTCATACTATGACTAAGTATTACCATATTATTTTTATCATACTGCTCACGATGCCGCAAAATACGCCCAGCCGTTTGCACAATAGACCAATGTGAAGCTGGCTCCATAATACTCCAGTCAAAATCAAAATCCCTTCCAATTTCAATAATCGTAGTGCTAACAACCAACAATATCACATCAGTATAATTATTATCTTTAGCCTGTTCCATAGCACCTTTAACTAACTGATTATTCTTAAAATCTTTAGGATTCTTTCTATTAAGCAATTGATTCAACTGCCGTTCAGTATAAGCACGTTTAATTGGAAAATGCCGAGCATGATAACACTCAATTTTGACAACCGTTTGTGATTTCTCTTCAAGTTCTGGCAAATTCAACAGAAATCTTGCAACTTCAAAACAATCCACTGTATTACTGAATTTAACCAAACCAGTTGATATTTTAATCCCATCAATAGCAGTATGATTATTTTTATGGCATTCTTGCATGGATTTAATTAGTTGACAATAAAATTCAGGCGGATGGTTTTCACTATGCAAATAATCACTTATATCTAGCATAGTTGCTTTACGTTTAACCGATTCAGCTTCAATTGCATGGTAAAGTTCTTGAATATATTGATTTATTTTGCTATCAATCGAATCATTATTAGTGTAAATTTTATTCAAGCTATCGTGATGACTGAAAAGCCCCACATAAATTTTATTTGCCTTATCAGTAAACTTAGCATAACGTTGGTAACCAGTTTGATAAGCGTTGTATAATGTGCTGATCAAAACATCCGGTATCGTAGCCGAGGAAATAATTAGTTTTTTACCATAAAACCCAGTTAAATAACAAAGTTTATGGATTGAAATCAAATCATCTTGTTGATAACTATCAATTTCATCAATAATCAAATCGGAAGTCATCAACCTAGTTAAAAAACGAGTTTTAGAAGATTTCCAAGCATTTATCCCATTGATCAAATAGTCGATGGTCGCCACCACCACTGGAGCTTGACTAATTTTATTTAATTTACCATCACGTTGACTACCAAAACATAACTCTTCTGGAAAATCAGTATCAACCTGCAACTGTTTGAGTTCAATTATATTTAATAAACCTTCTTCATTTAAAAAATCTTGCAGATTGCTTGTATCTAAATCAGTTTCCTTGTGTACTTTATGTAACTCCAAAGTTACACTATCTCCGATAATTCCAACTATGCCAGTTTTTATATCAAGATCATCCTGATACTCATCTAAAGTTTGTAAAGTTAAAGTCCGTAATCCCAATAAAGTGGTAAAACGTAACGGTTGTCCAAAAGCGGCCAATAATTTGGCATTTAGCCGAGTTTTCCCAGTTCCAGTTTTCGCCATAACTACTCCAAAAAAGCCAAAATTACTACTTTGATCAATAGTTTTGATAGCTTTAACCGCAGCATTTTGCCATAAAAATTGAGGTTTAGATTTAGGACTTGGTTTGATTAATTTTTTAGGAATATCAATTGTATATAAATTCTGATTTGACCAAAGACAGTGCAATAAAACTTTGGTATTTTGATAACTTTGCCGAGCAACTAGAATTAAATGTTCTTCTAAAGTTTGCTTACTCTCACCATTCTCAGTGTTAGCAATTGGAAGTTCTTCACTGTTTTCCACTGTTTCCAAATCAATTTTACTATCTTGTGCAGAAACACTCTGATCAGCCATAATCAATGCTGGACGTAAAATATAATGAATCAGGTTCATAAATAAATCATGGTCTTGAATTATGACATCAAGCTGTTTTTGATTCTCCTGATAGACTTTTAATAAACCATCAACAGTGTAATTAAATTGTTCTTTCCAACCTGATTGCTCTAATACAAAATGTTGATTTTTATATGGTTTAAATAATTCGTCTCTTTTTGGTTCAGTTTCACCTTCAATATAGAATTGTTTTTTATGATTTTTGCTGTCAATACTAATTGAATTGCCACTTTTTTCACCTCGTA
The DNA here is from genome assembly GCA_045046925.1 of Candidatus Marithrix sp. Taxonomy (GTDB): domain Bacteria; phylum Pseudomonadota; class Gammaproteobacteria; order Beggiatoales; family Beggiatoaceae; genus DRQV01. The sequence goes on from JASFYV010000115.1 coordinate 8,961, forward strand.
ACAAGCGATGATGACTGACTATTAAATGCCCAATGGCTTTGAGTAATATAATTGGTTCTTCTTCACTATCAAATAATAGATCACCAATTTTTTCTAGTTCTTCGACAGCAATTTGACAGATTTGTTGATGGTTTGCTTGTTGGATTTGTTTGCGTAAATGCTGAATCTGCTCTATAAAATGTTCAGATTCACAATCTTCATTGAAATATAAAGCATAAAAATAGGCTAAAGACAAGTATTCGTGCCGATAAGGATCGCTTTTATCTTTGCCAGTTTTATGTTTAAGTAATTTATCTTGGAAAAAGAAGAAATTTTTGCCTAAATCATGAAATAAAGCGGCAAGTTTGTTGAGGTAAGCGAGGAATTTAATAATATTACGATATTGTTCGGTAAGATTCATTTTTCTTAAACCACCTATACGATGGATCAATGCCATTAAGTTAAGGGCAACCGGATTGCCCCTACATAACATGATGATTCGTAGGGGTAATCCCTTGTGGTTACCCTAATCAATTTCCTTAACTTAATGGCATTGATGCGATGGATAACAATTAATAGGATTTAGTAATTGGGAAAAACAAATTCTAAGCCATCTATGCGATGGATAACTACACTAAGCATAAAGCTGATATGTGTCTTATATTCTAAGCCATCTATGCGATGGATAACGCTCTGATGCTATCTCTGCATTAACCACTTGCATTCTAAGCCATCTATGCGATGGATAACGGAAGCAAAGGCAAATGCAAAACCATTATCAAATTCTAAGCCATCTATGCGATGGATAACTTTTAATTTTTCTGTTAACTCCATATTCAGATATTCTAAGCCATCTAAGCGATGGATAACAAGGTTCGCAGTCGTGAAAAACGAGCATTGAAATTCTAAGCCATCTATGCGATGGATAACGTGAATCGTACCAACAATTAAACTGCGTTTCAATTCTAAGCCATCTATGCGATGGATAACCATCTTTGGTCAAGTCCTAACATATCAGCGGCATTCTAAGCCATCTATGCGATGGATAACAATCTCTATGTATATTTTCTGTGAATAATAACATTCTAAGCCATCTATGCGATGGATAACCTTGAAATTATTAGAACACAACGCACTGATAAATTCTAAGCCATCTATGCGATGGATAACATAATGTTTTCTTTCATATTCGGTGTTATTTTATTCTAAGCCATCTATGCGATGGATAACGTTACCTATTTCTATTGGTAATGATTTAAGTTATTCTAAGCCATCTATGCGATGGATAACGTTACCTATTTCTATTGGTAATGATTTGAGTTATTCTAAGCCATCTATGCGATGGATAACTAGCATTTATTGTAACAAACAATTTATTTTAATTCAAGTTTTAAAGAAAAATGAATACAATGTTTTTTGCTCTGTATTTTTTACCCTTTAAATTCAGATAGTTATAAAATATCTAAAAAACATTGTATTTTACATAGTTAATTTATCATTATCACAATTTTCTGAGCAAACCATAACTACTAAATTTTAGTTCAGCAAAATCATGATTTTGAACCCGTACCGGTTTAACAAAAATTGTAAAACGTTTTTCTCTAGTTTTAACCACAAAATATTTTTTACTAGCATTTTCTGCTCGTTTATTGTAATACTCAAGCAATTCTCGTCGTTTAGTTTCTATATCTTCAGAAATAAGATTAAATTTCTTTTTGATATAACGCATTTTATTGCGAACTTTGCGTTGAACATCGTAAATCGGGCGTATGCGTTTACAAAGAGTTATTTCAGCCTCAGCTTGCTCAAATTTAGCACTAAAAATATGCCGATTAACATCATGAATCAATGCCTCATCTGCTAAAATTCGCTCTAATTCATTAAGTTTACTTGCATAAAGCATAATCATATCACGTTGAAAATATAAACCAATATTATTTTTATCATGCCGATGCAAATAACCATGAATTCGAGTCAAAGCCTTGTTAACAAAATAAGCTCCGTCTTCAGGGTCAGTCACCTCAAGAACTAGTTTATGAACTGACATTATTTATCTTTACCTTTACCAGAGTAAACTCCACCCCGAATAAAGCAAGCCATCAAATAGTGACCAGCATCCGAATTTGCTTCCACTCCTTTCTTCTCATCTAACAAACGATTAAGCATAGAATAAATACTATTATCCTTAGCAAGCGTACCTCTACGATGCAAATCTTGATTCTTTTTATCCGGCCCAAAAGGATCAACTGGTATAGCATGAGTAACATTTTCTGCATACCAAGTATCTATAGTACGAATTGCATTACCAATTTTTTGACTATGGAAAGCAGCAACCCGTTTACCCCGACTGAAAACATCAAATAGTGTTTTACTTTTGCCTCCATCTTTCTTTTTTTCATCATCACTGACAAACTCTTGAGAAGGATAAATCTCTTGTCCGTAGCCAATTTTACCATTAGCCTCTACATATATTACTAGTGAATCATCCTTGTTAAACAGTGCTTTAGAAAATTTCTCAACAAAACCATCAAAAGCCTTTTGGTCTTGAGTTTTACTAAATTTGTCGTTAAAACCAAAATCTAAATCGACACCAAAAGGATGACTCTTTTCACCTATCCGCAGGGTTATTTGCCTATTTTCAGCATATTTATTCCGCCATAAAAATTTCCCGTTCACTAAATTAGTCAAATAACGACTTGCTAATAATTTTCCACCAACCTTATCTTTATAACGAGTAATAAACTCATTAAAAATGCCTAACGCATCAGGATTATTACTAATCATATCATCAACTAACGAAGTAACTTTTAAGTTAAACTTCAAACAGTAACTATCATGCTCTGGTGGCAGAAAACAAGTATCAACAGTTTGGATATTAGAAGATACAGTTTGTTCGTTATCAGCTTCAGAATCTTTCTTAGCCTTTTCACCTTCTTTAAGGCTACCCAACGTCCCTACCAGACTAACTTCCTGTAACATAACTGGTTTATTATCAGGTTTTTTATCTTTACTATCAAAACTATAAAACAAACCATGACTAGGGGAAATAGTGCGAGTAATCGCATTAACTGATGGTAATTTAATTGTCATATTTTATTCCTATTGTGAATGTTGTTGAGTAATAAGATAAGTGTTATCAATCATTTTAGCTTGCCAAAATAATTCTTCAAAAGGTTGTTGTCGATAATAAACTAGTTTATGCAAACCAATAATTGGTTCAGCAAAAGCATGAGGACAATCCAGACGTGTACCAATACGTTTTCTTGGAGCTTCTAATAACTGATAGCCGGCCAAAGAAGCAAAATACCAATCATTACGGCGTTTATGCTGTTTATTGCTATCTTTATCAATTTTGACAAAAGTAGCTAGAAAGTTATTGAATGCCTTACTATAGCCAGAATCCTCTGTTTCTCCAACCAATTCAGCACTAGCATCTTGAATAAGCCAACCTTTTTCAGTTTTCAAAGCTGCTTGTAAATCTTTATCATTTTGATAAACCTTGATATTATCATCTGCCATAACTTGAATATCGCCACCAGCAAAACGATTGAACAACACAAATTTTTTAGCCTGTTCTTGTATCTGTTCTACATCATGTTTTAAACTAGCCAATGCAATAACAATTGTGTGCTGTAAACTACCCTTAATCTCTGGTGGATTCATAGGAATATTTAAAGCTTTATGATTGTTATCGTTTAAATGTCCAGCTAAACTAGCATAACCTTTATTAAATTCAAGCTGTTTTATAATACTAAAAACTTGTTCTTGGCCTAATGTTAATATTGGCTTATTTTTTCTTAGACGTGATGCTTTTAAATTATCTCTCAGATAACGAGCCAAATTATGTGCAAAACCAATATAAGCATTTTGTGATAAATCTGCGGTTAAATAACTGGAAGATAAAGTGCAATTTATAACTTCCATATTGCGGAAAACAATATAAGTTGCCATTATTTTAAAAACCTCCGCCTAAAGTGATTTTACTCTCAAATTGTCGTCTAATTTTTTGCACAATCTTATCATGAATATGCTCTCCAAACTTAGGTAACTTATTAAAACTTGCTTTTAAAGCCTGATAAAATGGAGGATATTTTTCATCCTTATCCAGCTTTATATTGTTGAAAAGTACCGCTTGATAAATTAATTTAGTCTCGGTAATTAACTTTTCCTGCTCAATTTCATCAGCATTTTTATAATATTGTTGAATACTGTGTACTTGTTGCAGCATAATATCAATGGCCATATCAACCGCAATCTCTAAATGACGTTCCTTAGTTTTGTTTGGCAATTTAGTATTTTCATAACCTGCAAGTTGTTTTTCTATGTCACCTTGTTGGTCTGTATACCACAAAAAGCGACCAGTTTTATTTAACATAAAGAGATAACTTCTGGCTTGTTTTTTGGACTGTTTTGGAAACTTCATTTGAAACCGAGAATTTTGCCCGGCAACTTCACCGGTTGCAGTACCAGCATTACTTGGATTACTTCCACCCAGACTAATATTTTTAAATCGGGTACTTTGATTTTTAACATAAAACCATTCTTTAGCACTGGCAGCAAATACCACTGGATTGATAATTGGAGTGATTGCAATATATTCATTTTCACCATCAAATATCGGCAATAATATTTGTTTATCCATCACATGCAAACTTTCTACACTACTTGCTGTTTTGCTCAATGCCTGTGTGAGTTTATCCTGCAATTGCTTAAAAGTTGGTTTGGAAATAACTTGCTGAAAAAACTGCTGTATTTGATGGCTGTCATCACGATCACTTATTAGATGTTCAGCAATACATAAACCATTGATACGAATAATTAAACAAGCATAAAAAGCACTGTCTGCATTAGTACCACCACTGATACTTATTTTTGCAGTTACATCAGATAGTTGATTAGCGGTAAACCCATATTCACCTTGTGCTTGATAATCTGGATCGACACAAAATTGCACATTGGAAAGTGTGTTAAATGGTTTACTGTGATAAAAACCAAGTTTATCTGCGGCATCTAAGAGTTTTTTAATATCTTTGTCTGCGACATTAATAATTTGGGAGTTAGGGTATTCAACTTCAATATAACTCCATTCTTTTGCATCTTCATCTATCAATAAAGTTACAGTTGATTCAATTTCAAAAATTTTGGCACAAATAATATTGAGTATAGCCAATATCTGGTTATTTTTTACCTCAATATTTCTACGGGTATTTTTACAAACTTTAATAAAGTCATCAACTTTAAGTGATTGCTGTTTTCCATTACACTTTGGTATAAGTCCTGTGGGAAAAATATTATCACTTGTGGAAAATTTAATTGTGGGCATATTGGTTCTCAATATCTTGTAAATAATCTTCTAAACTAGAGATGTCTTCTCCATTGAAATTGGCATACATTCTGTCCATTTGACTTTCTTCTTTTAATCTTATGTTTTCATGTTTGTGAATACAATCTTGGCATTTTTTAGAATGCTGATCATTATTGGAACTAAAGTTATCCATGATTTATTATCCTCTATTGAGTAATTTTTATTTATTAATGCAAGACTAACTTGATAAATAAATCATAATTATTATATATAATCCATGATAAGTAGAAAGACATAATTATTCTAACAAAATAAAAATTTTAAAATAAACTATAATTAAACAAATTCGACTAAAAAATATAACTTATGTACTTTATA
>JASFYV010000116.1:0-4834 GCA_045046925.1 Candidatus Marithrix sp.
ATCTATTGAATAAGGCTTTGGCATTTCTTATGAGCCTTTTGTTTTAAGTTAATTTTTGAAGATATTAATTCTTCATTTTACATTTTAGCATCGCTGTGTACCTTACACAAGAGGGAAACACTATAGTTATAAAAATATTAGAACATAAAATTTATTTTGCAATTAACAAACTAAAGTTTGCATTCCTAAATTATTTACCGATATAACCAAACTCGCATCAATGATAATAATTTATCTGTATCAATCGGTTTAGCTAAATAATCATTAGCTCCAGCTGCAATACATTTGGCTTTATCATCTTTCATAGCTTTAGCAGTTAAAGCAATGATAGGTAATTTATCATGTTTCTTTTGTGTGCGAATTTTTTGAATAGCTTCATAACCATCCATTTCTGGCATCATAATATCCATTAAAACTATCGCTATATCTTGGTTATATTCTAAAAGTTCTAATCCTTCTTTACCATTTACTCCACAAATAATTTCAGCATCATGATTCTCTAAAATTGTTGCTAAAGCAAAGATATTTCTCTCATCATCATCAACTATTAGAACTTTTTTACCTTTTAAGATGGCTTTTTTATCATGCACCATGTGTAACATATTGCGCTTATTAATGGATAAATCAGATTCTATTTGATGTAAAAATAAAGTTACTTCATCTACTAAAAATTCAGGTGAACTTACGTGTTTAATTGGAATTTCATCAGAACAATGTAATAATAAAGTCTTTTCTTCTGTTGTTAAATCACGGTTAGCATAAACAATTATGGGAATTTTACAAGGCTGACCTTTTTCTTGCTGCATTCTTTCCAATAATTTACTACCTAAACCTTGTTCCAAATCCATATCTAAAATAACACAATCATAGGTTTTTGTTAATAATTTTTGACAAGCATTTTCACTATTTATTGATATTTCAATTTGTAAATTTTTATCTGTTACTAAATCTATAATTTTTTGCTGATTTGGTTTACTATCTGCCACAATTAATAATGTTTTTATAGTTTTAGCAAGGAAACTTTCAATTTTTTGGAAAGCTTCCTGTAATTTTTCCATATTTATTGGCTTTACTAAATAACCAATTGCTCCCATCTTCTTGGCATCTATACTTTGATCAGTAGCAGACATAAAGTGAACTGGAATATGGCGAATATCTGCATTATTCTTCAATTTTTCCATTACAGTAAGGCCATCTAATTTTGGTAAACCAATATCTAAAATTATTGCACTAGGCTTATGCTCTATAGCTAATTGAAGACCAATAATTCCATCTTCAGCAAGTAAACATTTAAATCCTTTATCATGAGCTAAATCTCTTATAATATTAGCAAATTTACGATCATCTTCTATTATCAAGATAGTTTTATCTTTAGATGATAAATCGTTTCTATCATCAGCTAATAATTTAGCATTTGGAGATTGATATTCTTTCGTTAATAATGATGGCTCTGTTAATTCAGATATTTTTAGTAATTCTTGGAATGATTCATCATATTTTTCAGGAAGATATAAAGTAAATGTACTACCTTGGTCTTCTTTACTGACTAAAGTGAGTTCCCCACCCAATAAATGAGCCAATTTACGAGAAATAGATAAACCTAATCCAGTACCTCCATAACGTCGGCTAGTAGAACCATCCGCTTGTTGGAAAGCTTCAAATATACTTTGTTGTTTATCATCAGGAATTCCGATTCCAGAGTCAATTACGGTAATTGAAATAGTTTTATCTGGTTCTAACATATCCAAATTAGTTGGAATTTTAATTGGACGTTGTACTATTAATTTGACTTCACCTTCCTCAGTAAATTTTAACGCGTTGGATAGTAAATTATTTATAATTTGTTTAATTCTTTGGCTATCAGTAAGGAGAATTTTAGGCATATCATCTGTTATGGTAAAACTAAATTTAATCTGTTTATCATTGGCAATCGGTAAAAATTTACGTTCAATTATCATTAATAAATCTTTCAATACCACAGGTTCCCATTGTACATCAACTTTGCCAGCCTCAACTTTAGATAAATCCAAAATATCATTTATTAACGTAAGCAGATCGTTGCCAGCACTATTGATTGTTTTAGCATATTCCACCTGTTTTTTATCCAAATTATCATTGCTATTTTCTGCTAGTAATTGGGATAAAATAAGTAGGCTATTTAAAGGAGTCCGCAGTTCATGTGACATATTAGCCAAAAATTCAGATTTATATTTACTAACAACTTCTATTTCCTCAGCTTTTATAACTATTGCTGCTTGAGTTTTTTCCATTTCAATTTGAATCTTTTCCATTTCAATCTTGCTAGTTTCTAAAGCCTGATTTTTTTCTTGCATCTCAAACTTTTGATATTCTAAATCTTTAGTTCTTTCCTCAAGGACTTCATTATTCTGGCGTAATTCTTCTTGTTGAGCTTGCAGTTCTTCTGATTGATTTTGCAATTCTACTGATTGACTACGTAATTCTTCATTAGTTCTTTGTAATTCTTCAGCTTGTTGTTGACTTTGTTCAAGCAATTCGTGCATTTGTACTCGAGAATTTGCAGTGTTTATAGCTATACCAATATTTAGCATTGATTTTTCTAGAAAATTACGTTGTATTTTAGTAAATTCTCTAGTAGTTCCAATTTCAATAATCCCTTTTAATTTACCTTCATATAAAAAAGGTATAATAATGATATGTTGCAACAATGCTCTGGTTAGAGTAGATTGAATCACAGTAGTACATTCATCTTGAGTATGAATTCTAAAAATTGGTTTACATTCTAAAGCAACTTGTCCTACCAAACCTTCGCCAAATTTAAATTCATTTGGAATTCCTTGAGTTTCAATATAACCATAATTGGAGACCATTTGTACATATTTTTCTTTAGAATTATGTAATAGATAAAATACCCCAACTTGGCCATCTATATAATTAGTCAAAAATGTAATAATATTTTTAGTTAATTTAATAATATTTTGTTCTCCACTCATTTTTTCATTTAACTGAGTTTGTCCAATTTTCAACCAATTTTGTTGTTTATTTTCATAATTTATTGCTTGTAATTTTTTAACCATTATTTGAATAGCAGCATAAATACCAGTAGCAGATTTAAAATCAATATCAAGATTACCATTTGCTACTTGTTCAGTAATTTTAGCAATTTCAGTTGGTTCACCTCCTACTTGTAGCGTAATATTATAGCTTATATAAAAAGCCGCCATAATGGCAATGACTACTCCGAACAAAGTAGCAACGATTAATGTAATATTACTTCTATTAGCTGTAATTTGCATGATTTCGGTATCTGATGCTATTTTGGCATGCAGAATTTTTTCAACTTCATCGGTTTCTGTAATAAATTTATTAAATACATTGTCAAATTTATCATCTAAATCTTTATCTTGTAACTCTTGCCGACCAAAATTATTCTGAAAACGTAATTGAGCTATTTCTCTAAATTTTGTTATATTATTTTTTATTGATAATAACTTAGCCTCTATAATATTATCATTTACTGGGTAAAATATTCCTTTTGTATTTTTTCCACCAGAGATAATTGCATTTACATACCAAAGGCTATCATCTAATAATTTCCAAACTTTTTCTATAACTTCTTTTTCTTCCATACCAACTATGATTTCTTCAAACCATAAATGAGCTGTAGTTGCTGTTAATTTAATTTCCATAGCAGCATCAGCTAGAGGGGCATTTTTAATTCCAATATTTTTACTTATGACATATAAGCGATTAGTTTCAATAATTCCCAAGATACCAGAAATTACAATGATTATTACAATTGATAAAAATCCTAATAGTAATTTAGTTTTAATTTTCATAATTTTAGATAGTTATTTTACTACTTATAACATTTTCCAATTAAATATATTATAGCAACATAGGTAATTAATATTATTATTGAATTTAATTAAGAATTAAGAATGATATTAGCAGCTTGTAATATAGCTGTAAGCAATCCGTCATTACTAGCATTAGATGCAACTAATATTGGAGCTTGAATTCCCAATTGTTTGGCTTTTTTTGCTAAACGTTCACTTATTACTACCATAGGATTTTGCCGTATCCATACTGAATTTGGTAACATAGCTAATAAATTTTCCAATCCTTCTCCACTGGTAATTGTGGTTATATCAGCATAAACATTTTGGGTTGGAGTTGGAGGTTTTAGCCGTTGATATACAGAAATATATTGTACTTTAGCATTACGTTTCCGTAAAGATTCTGCTAAAAATTCTCGACCACCTTCACCTCGAAAAATTACAATTTGTTTATTTATTATGGTTTGTAACTGCGGCATTAATAATAAAGTTTCACTATTGAAAGGTGAAGCTGAACATAATGCAGTTAACCCTAATTTTTGTAAAGTTACAGAAGTGCTTTTACCTACTGCAAACAATTGTAATTTTGTTGGTAATACTATGTTTGATAATGTTTTTTCTACTGCATTACTACTGATAAAAATTGCTATATCAAAATTGTTAAAATTATAATTTTGCCAATCATTATTACAATTAACAATCTGTATAACAGGTAATTTAACTGCTTCTCCTCCTTGATATTCAATTAAGCTACATAATGATTCGGATTGATGAACTGGTCTGGTTACTAATATTTTAAGTTTATTTAATAGCATAATTTCTAGGTAAACTTTTAATTGTGAATAGTTAACTGTGAATTTTATTAATAAAAGTCAAAATTATTAGTAACTATAGCATTTTCCGTTTGTATAAAGCACATAAACCACCCCTTTAGTCCCTTCCTTATTTAAGGAGGGGATTAGGCGGAGGGCTGGTTCAAAGTAAAGAAAGTTAAAACATGGTATTATAAAGTGAAT
>JASFYV010000117.1:0-5225 GCA_045046925.1 Candidatus Marithrix sp.
TTGTTCGTCATTTAATCCTTCGAATTTTCCTGCCATATCTTTTACTCCATAAATTTTTTCTATATTTGTATTATAATATCATTAGTGGGATAGGTTCATCAATGCCATTAAGTTAAATCTATATAACATGATGATTTGTAGGGGTAATCCCTTGTGGTTACCATAATAAATTTCTTAACTTAATGATATTGGTAGGGTAGCTAGACTTTACTAAATCGAGAAATGCTATAGTAATCTTAAATAACGCCTTCTTGCTTCCCCACCAATTTAAAGGTAAAATAATGTCTAAATATCACACTAGATAAAACACATGGAAATAGCACTAACTCAAGCAGAAAGAATCAAAATCTCCAATAGCGAAGAGATATACCAAATTATGCTCAGAATTCTCACTAGAGAAAAAGGACTTGGAATAAATCAAGAACATTTTTGGGTGGTTGGTTTGGCACAAGATCATATGTTACTTTTTATAGAACTAGTATCTCTTGGAACTTACAATCGTTTTTTTTATTGAGCCTATCGAAGTACTTCATACGGCGGTTAACAAGAATGCTAGATATGTTATTTTGGTGCATAACCATCCAGGTGGAACTCTTGCACCTTCAGAAGCAGATGAGGATTTGACTGACCAGTTGATGCACGCTGCTGAATTAGTTAGATTAAGAGTTATTGAACATCTGATTATTACTAAAGACGATTTTTTTAGTTTTTGCACAAGTGGAACTTTGGCAAAGTTAGAAAAAAGTAAGAAGTATGCGGTTTATTTTATTGAGGAAGCTAAGCTTTTGGAGGAGGGTGAACAGAAAGGATTTAAAGTTGGTAAAGATGAAGGTTTAAAAGAGGGTATTGAAATTGGGAGAGAGGAAGGCAAGGAAGATGGATTGAAAGAAGGAAAAATAGAAATGGCTCTTGGTATGAAACAAAAAGGAATTGACTTACAAATGATTAAGGAAATTTCTGGATTGTCAATAGAAGAAATTGAAAAACTATAAAATATTGGTAGCTGTAAACCTGTCAGGTCTTAAAGACCTGACAGGTTTTCTTGAAGTCATTACTACTTTATAGAATTTCTATATCTGTAATATCTACCGTGATATTCCAATACATCTTAACAATGATAAACAACTTTTCCCACTATGAAAACACTATTCAAAACCATTTTTCTAGTTATTTTACTAGCTAATTCAGCATATATTCCCGCAGCACCAATAAAATTTGACCGCCTCACTACTAAAGATGGATTTTCACACAATGGCATATGGGGCATTGCCAAAGATAGCTATGGCTTTATGTGGTTTGGAACAACTAATGGGTTGAATCGATATGATGGTCATACAGTTAAAGTATTTCGCCACGATCCGGATGATCCTCACAGCTTAAGTAATGATTCAACCAGAGTGTTATATGTAGATCATAATGATGTTCTTTGGGTTGGCACATGGGGTAAAGGACTTAATAAGTTTGACCAAGAAACGGAACAATTTATTCGTTACCAACATGATCCTAATGATCCACACAGTCTAAGCCATAATGCAATAAGAACAGTGTATGAAGATCGATCGGGTACGCTCTGGGTTGGTACTATGAAAGGACTTAATAAATTTGATCGGCAAACTCAGCAATTTACTCGTTATCTGCATGAACCTGATAACCCCAACAGTCTAAGAAATGAGTTTATTAGAGCTATACATGAAGATGATGCTGGCAGGTTTTGGATTGGCACTGATGATGGTCTTGAACAGTTTGATTTAACTACAGAACAGTTTGTTCACTATTACCATGACCCAACTGATCCCAATAGTTTGAGTCACAATACCGTCCAATTTCTTTTTGAAGACTCAACCGGAATATTTTGGGTTGGGACGAAACAAGGTCTTAATATATTTGATCGGGATACGAAAAAATTTATCCGATATCTGCATGATCCAAACGATCCTACTAGTCTGAGTAATAATTCTATTTTTACTATACAAGAAGAACAAAATGGTATTCTTTGGATTGGAACTTGGGGAGGGCTAAACCAATTTGATCGAAAAACTCAAACCTTTACCAACTATAAAAATAATTCTGCTGACCCTTATAGTTTAAGCAACAATAGTATAACTTTGCTTCATAATGATCAGGCGGGAATGTTTTGGGTAGGTACTATTAATGGTATAAATATCTTTGATCGGGGAGGCAAACTATTTCACCATTATCGTCCAATACCTAACGAACCAAATAATTTAAGTCATCATGCTGTCCGTGCAATTTATGAAGATAGGGCTGGAATATTATGGATTGGTACTAATGGTGGTGGACTAAATAAATTTGATAATTTGACCAAACAATTCACTCATTACCAACATGACCCTAATAACCCAAATAGTTTAAAAAGTAATTCTATTATTACAATTTATGAAGATCGTATGGGTGTACTCTGGATGGGTGGTTTTGTATCTGGATTAAGTAAGTTTGAACGTGATACCGAGAAATTTACTCATTATTATGCAGATAATTCCCATCCTCTAAGTGATATTGGTGTTTTTGCAATTCATGAAGACCAAGCAAATAACTTGTGGGTTGCTACTTGGGATGATGGATTACATAAATTTGATCGAGAAACAGAAGAATTTACTAGCTACTTGCATGACCCGTCCAAACCGAATTCATTAAGTAACAATCAAGCTACAAGTATTTATGAAGATCGGGCTGGTAAGCTTTGGATTGGTACAACGGGAGGTTTGAATAGATTTGACCCAAAAACTGGTGCATTCACTCATTATTATCATAATCCAGCTAATTCTAACAGTTTGGGACATAATCATGTAATGTCAATGTATGAAGACCGAAAGGGGAGATTCTGGATTGGTATGATGGGAGGCGGATTGGATAAATTTGACCGAGAACATAATCAATTTACCCACTACACAGTTAAAAATGGCTTACCCAGCAATACAGTGTGGGGAATATTGGAAGAATACGTCTCTCCTGATAAGGAAAACCTATGGTTAAGCACTACTTGGGGATTATCAAAATTCGACCCACAAATGGAAACCTTCCGTAATTATGATGTAACCGATGGACTGCAAAGCAATACATTTTTTGCCAATAATTCTTACCAAAAAACTCATAATGGAGAGTTATTTTTTGGTGGTTCTAATGGATTTAATGCCTTTTATCCAAATCAAATCAAAGATAATTCAACTATCCCACCTGTTGTTATCACCGATTTTCAATTAGCTAACAAGCCAGTTCCCATCGGCGGTAAATCAGTTCTACAAAAATCTATCCTTATAACAAAACAGTTAACTCTATCTTATTTAGACAGGGTATTTTCTTTTGAATTTGCAGCATTAAATTACCGAGCTTCAGAGAAAAACCGCTACCGCTATAAAATGGAAGGTTTTGAAGATGAATGGAATGAAGTTGATAGTAACCGACGTTTTGTTACCTACACTAATTTAGATTCGGGCAAATATATATTTAAAGTGCTTGGTTCTAATAATGATGGGTTTTGGAATGAAGAAGGTACATCTATTAAGATTACTATTACTCCACCGTGGTGGGAAACTATTTGGTTTAGAAGTTCAATGTTATTGTTAATAATTGGGTTGGTTATTGGTGGCTTTCAATGGCGAATAAGAAATATTCAAAAACAAAAATATCACCTAGAAATTCAAGTTGCCAACAGAACCTCTGAACTAGAAGTTGCCAAACAAACCGCTGAAACTGCCAATCAGGCTAAAAGTACTTTTTTAGCTAGTATGAGTCATGAATTACGAACTCCTCTCAATGGAATTTTAGGCTATGCTCAAATTTTACAGCGTGATCTATCTATAACTACTCGAGAACTACATGGCTTAAATGTTATTGAACGCAGTGGTAATCATTTGTTAAATCTAATTAATGATGTGCTTGATCTTGCTAAAATTGAATCTAATAAAATAGAACTGTACGAAACAGATTTTCATTTAAATTCATTATTGAGTGATGTCAGTGAAATAATTAAAGTTCGAGCTAAATACAAAAATATTGAATTTTATTTAGAATCTGCAACCAATTTACCAAAAACTGTACATGGAGATGAACGAAGATTGCGACAAATATTACTCAATTTATTGGGCAATGCAATCAAGTTTACCGATCAGGGTAGTGTTACTTTGCGAGTGACAAGAGAAGCACAACTACAATTTTGCATAGAAGATACTGGTATTGGTATTTCTCCTCAACATTTTGAACATATTTTTAAACCGTTTAAACAAGTTGGAGAGCAGGAACGGCAAGCTAAAGGAACTGGTTTGGGATTGGCAGTTAGTAAGAATCTAGTTGAGTTGATGGGAGGCCAGTTATGTGTAAGCAGTGAAATTAATCTTGGTACTAAATTTTGGTTTGAATTGAATTTACCAGTAGCAGATTATCATATTGTTCAAGCCGCTAGTCAATTACCAATTATTGGGGTACAAGGTAAATCGGCAAAAATCTTAATCGTGGATGATAATTTAGAAAACCGAGCTGTGTTAGTAGACCTGCTTGCTCCATTAGGTTTTGAAATTGAACTGGCTCAAGATGGGTATGAAGGTTTAGAAAAAGCTAACCAATGGTTACCTGATGTAATTATCACTGATTTAATCATGCCAAAAATGGATGGGTTTGAATTGATCCGCAGTTTACGCAAAATCCCAAATTTACAAAAAAAGATTATCATTGCTGTGTCAGCTAGTGTGTATGAAGAAGATAAAGCTAAGAGTTTAACCGTAGGTAGTGATGTTTTTTTACCTAAACCGATTCAAATTAAAACTCTGCTTGAGCAACTGCAACATCATCTTAATTTAACTTGGGAATATGGAGAAAAGAACAAAGCAATTGAACCTGATTCCCAACCTATGGTATATCCATCTGCTGCAAATATGCAAGACCTCTATGAATTATCTCTAATGGGCAATGTGAAAGAACTAAAACAACAAGTTACCACCTTGGCAGAATCAAATGTAAAATTAAAACCATTTGCCACCAAAATTCAAACTTTTCTGAGCCAGTATAAGATTAGTGAACTAATTGAGTGGTTAGAAAAAATTGATCAATATAATAAATAGTGCAGACATACAAGTCTGCCAAAATATTTTTCTAGTTCCCAACCTCTAGGTTCAATGCCATTAAGTTAAGGAATATTTAGTGGAGTCCAAACCTTCAGATTTGGATTATTCGGATTAAATATCAAACACTTCCAAATCTAAAGATTTGGA
>JASFYV010000118.1:0-33644 GCA_045046925.1 Candidatus Marithrix sp.
TTGCACAACGCATTCACGAAAATCTTTACTATATATTTTTGCCATAATCTCAATAGTATAACATCAAAAATACAATTTTTCAATTTAAATTATACTATACATCAAAATTTACAAAAGAATTCCCAAAACAAACATCCTGAAAATCCTTTAATTCCTGATTCATACAGATAAAAAGGGGCTGGTTTTTTATCAATTTAGCTTACGTGCTTTTTTTTTGCCATAGTTTTACTACATTCTTTTAATTGTCCCCAAAGTTTATATAATTCTTCATTTTCATATATTCCATCACTTCTATAAATTGCTTTTTGTGGAATCTGTGTTTGATTATCAACAGTCCATATTACAGCATGATTATTTTGTTCCACAATTAAAAAATCCCATAAAAATGGGTGACTAATATGGACATGTCCTCCATCTGTATTCAAATATGATATATTAATTCCTCTATCAATCATTTCATTTGCAACTTCTATGTAATCTTGGCTAGGTTCATTATCAGTACCACACAATATCCTATTTATTTCTCCTCCTTGATCTATGAAATGTTTCTGATATTGAAGCGAATCCTTACCAAAAATTTGGTCTTGCCATATGTTAATATCAATCTTGCTACTATGGACAGCATAACATTTTAGATTACCACTAAAATCTTTTTAGGTATTAATTAAATCTTCCCAAAAAATATTATAGCTTTCAAAAACTAACAGTCTTCTATTGTGTTTACCTGTGATTGAAAATCCTCTTCTATCATTATCAATACTGGTAGCCGATCTAATAATTGACATTACTGTTAAAATTGGTTGACCTATTTTATCACTAATATTATTTGAACGGTGTTCTCTATAAAATTCCTCATAAGCATGTTCAGAACTGTTTCCAAGGAAATCACTAACTGCCCAAATTTCTTGTAAAACAATAAGTAAAAGAGCAATATTTATTGACATTACAAGTTGAAATATCTCTTTTCCATTGATATACCAATCAATTGTTCCAATTAAAAGCGATAATAAAACTATACCTATTCTGTACTTATTTTTTCTTGTAATTTCTTTCAGAAATTTTCTTAAATTTTTCACTAAATCTTTTTCCTTAATATTAAAAATATTCAAAGTTATACTGCACAAAACGGTGGGCAACGATAATCCAATAATGTAATTTTTGTCTCTTATTAACCATTATTAATTCATATAATCATTCACAATTAAAACCTTTCTAATTATGAATTAGTGAATGAAGAATAGTTAATTACTAATTAAAAAAACTAATTCTTTTTCTTACCAAGAACCGTCATAATACTTGAATTTATAATTTTACACAACTCATCGCTTTCATCAATAAGACTTCGCAACTTAGATTTAGGGTATATTTCAGATTTATGAATAATCTTCAGCCAAACCCTTGTTTCGTTCAATTTCTTCAAAGCAATTTTCAATTTATGCACAAAATCCTTACCACTCTCAGCACTTCTAGCTTCTGCATAATTAGCTGCTGGAGAAGTTCCACTGCGTAAAATCTGTCCTCCAATATGTTTACCTGCTTGTGTAATTTGGTAAATGAGAACAAAGATTAACAATTCTGACGGCAAAATCAATCATCCTTTCATCAATGTCATCTCCTCTAGCCATTATAATCTCCCAATGTTTTGCCTTTCATTAATAATTAACCATTCTTAATTCACAATTAGAAAGGTTTTAAAAATCCTTAATTGTGAATGGTTAACTGTGAATTAATAATGGTTAATGAAAAGCAAAATCACCTAAGTAATATTCCTTGGAGCAAACGACATACTTCTAAACTCCGTTTTATACTTAGACTCACCCAGTTTCTTAACTTTTGCAACACCCATCTTGTAGTTATAATTACCGCTTATATTATCAACTACCCGAGCTGATAACGCATTGGTCGGCTGCCGCATATCAATAAACATCGCGTACATCACACCCTTTTTGATATGAGGAGTAACGATAGCAACCGCAGTCACCGCAGCTTTCGACAACTCAATATGACCATTTTCCATCAACTTAGAAAACTGGAAATCATCGCCACCAACTCCAAGAATCGTATCTTTATGAGCCGCAACCCTATCTGAATACATCATCACGTAATCGCCCGACTCAATTCCACGTTTCTTCGCATCATCTGGATGTAGCTCTAAAAAGTTTTCTGGCCAACGTTGGGTAATATATGGCCGTCGTTGCACATCATCAAACCCAGATTGCCACACTTCATTAATCCGTCCATTACTAAACCATAATTCCTCATTTTTTGGCTTCATCCAAGTCCAGAAATCAGAGAACAAACTCCAAGGATGGCGTTGCAGATTCACTTTACCGGTTTGGGTATTGAAATGAGTCATTTTTTTATTGACCATATTCGCACCACCAGGACCATTTTCTCCATAACGTTCTTTAACCATCTCCGGAGTCATTTCAGTATCATGTAACCGCTTGGTACCTTTCAACTCACCTTTATCATTGATAAAAGTTGGCCCTTGAATTCCATCTGCACCCAATAATCGTAACTGTTCATGTAAAGTTCGACCATGTTTATGAGCGTAAACTTTAACCATATGGAAAGCTTTCCGACCACCACGGCTAAAACGAGATGATTCTTCAGCTACGTCATTAGAGTTCTGCCAGTCAAAACCATCAAAACCCATTTTCTTGGCTAGTTGAGCAATGATCCACCAATCTGGTCGTGCATCACCTGGAGCATCGTAGAATTTCTGATACAAACGTAATCGACGTTCACCATTAGCTCGCATGAAATCTTCTTCGCCCCAAGTCGCTGCTGGAAATATGATGTCAGCAAATTGAGCTCCAATCGGATTTCGCAGGTAAATATCTTGGTTAATCACCACCATACCACCAGAATCAGCTCGAGCTTTCAAACTGTCGATAATTTCTTGCTTATCATAGCTACGAACTTGATTTGGATTATTCACTACCAATTCTTGGAATTTTTGTTGTAAACCTTGTGAGCCAGACATAGCCTGAATCCAAGTAGTTCCAACCACGTGAGCAAAACGAGTATGGCCAGAAACCAACCAACGATCCGTATCCAATGCTCTCCTTCTACGACCTGGTACTTTTTCTGGAGATTTATTGCGAGGCAAGCCTCCACCACGTCTGCCGCCACGTTGATGACCACCGAAACGTCCGACAACTCGACCTTCTCGACCACCAGCACCACAAATAGTAGATAGTGAAGCAATGGCATTGGTATTACCAGTATTATTTGACCAGTAAAAACCTTTCTCAATTCCAAATGAAGCTTTCACCCGTGTACCATCTTCTTTAGGTTTAGCAATCCATTCAGCAGCTTGCTTAATTTTAGCCGCATCCACACCAGTAAGTTCAGCAGCAGCTTCCAATTCATATTCTGGTTGAGATAACAGCCATTCCTTATAGTCATCAAAACCTTTAGTTTGGAATTTGCCCCAAGTAGTACGCCATTGCCAAGGAGTATTACGAGTGCCTTGCCCAAAACCAGAATCAGACTCCCATTTATTATTGACCCAGTTTTTAATCCAGTCTTTATCTTCCCAACCATTTTCCACCACAATCCGAGCAATTGCTCCCAATAATACCGTGTCAGTCCCCGGATAAAGGTCTAAATGTAAACCGCCCATCTTTTTGACATATGCTACTCCAGCAGTTTCCCGTGGATTTATCATAATCATTTTCATACCTTGCTGAATACCTTTCATTATATGTTGGGTAAACAGAATGGTTTTAGTTTCATATGGATCAGTACCACAGCACATCAATACTTCTGCTGAACTCCAATCATCGTAAGAAGGGCCAAAATTATCAAATCCAGCATCCCGAAAACCTGGTGTAGAAGTTACATCGGCCGGAGTGTCATGGAAAGTAAAACTGGCAGTATTAATATGCCGCAACGCAAATTTAGTAACCGCATAAGTATTCTCAATAAACTGATAGGAGAACGTTTTCATCGAGTACGCATTAGCACCATGTTTAGCAATTACATGTTTAGCAACTTCAGCGGCAATATCTAACGCAAAATCCCAAGGCACTGGTTGCAATGTACCAAACATTCGTATTAATGGAGTGGTTAAACGATCTCGAGTCGGAGTTTTTGGGTTGTAACATTTTTGAGCAATCAAACCACCCCGCATACTGGAATCACCATTAGTATTAACCGTGGTAGCTTCCTTGTTGGGTGTAATTACTACATTGTGCGGAATATTTTTGTGCATTACCACATTATGTTGGGCTGGAGCTACCCAATCTTGCAATGGACTACTAGGGAAATCTATCCCAAACGCATTTTCTGCTGCTTTTGTCCCACCATCACCCGAACCAATCGGCCAACGATAAACTTTGTAGGCACAGGCAACAATGCAATAGTCACAGCAAGTGGTTAAAATTTCAGCATGTGTAGGTGGCAATGGAGCCTGATCTTCGGGTAAATAATAATTAGTTGACATTTAAGCCTCCATCAAATTGTTATTACGACCAAACAACAAGCCCATCATGCCAGATGCGTAAATATTATCACCATCTAGTTCCAACATAATTTGCGGTAAACTTTGATATGCCTGTCCAGATACGATAATTCCATGCCGACGTAAATCGTACACTGACAAATGGAATGGACATTGACCCACAGTACGTTGGTCATCAGTTACTTTATAACTTGATTGCAAAGGGCCACCTTGATGAGTGCAAAGATAGCTAAATGCAACTATATCTTTCTGTTCTCCAACACCACCACCGGCTTCTATACCCATCTTAACTAACATACATTCAGAATTTTTGCCATCATCTGGATAGTTAAAATCAAATGGTTCATTATCATGTAAGTCACTTAATCTAGCAATTAATTTACGTGGATAGGCGACTATCCGTGCTTCATGAGCTTGAGCAGTGCCTTGAAATAGAGTAATTGTACTAGTAGCAGCCGTAGCAGCTCCACTATATAATAAAAATTCCCTACGATTTAGCATACACTTGCCATGCTCAATCGCAGATTCTTGATTAGTAGTCATATTTTAAATCCTATTGTTAGACCTGACAGGTTTTCAAAACCTGTCAGGTCTGCTGTCTGTTTCATTTTTCCAATGCTTCCAATTCAGCTTTGGTAAATAGAGGAGCGTATGGTGGTAATTTAGGTCTTTCCATAGTAATTTCTGTACCAGATAAAGCTTGCAAGAAAGCCACTAAATCTTCTTTATCAGCATCAGTTAAACCTAATGGTTTGATAAGTTCGCTCTTGTTCTCTGGCCAACCAGTGGTTTTACCATCTTTATCAACTCCCCCTTGATTATAGAAATCAACCACTTCTGCTAATGTTTTGAAAGAGCCATTGTGCATGTAAGGTGCGGTGTACATGGTATAACGTAAGGAAGGGGTACGAAATTTACCTTTATCCCACTTGTTCTTAGAACGGAAGTATAAACCAGGGTCAGCTTTAGCAGTGCGGTATAATTCTTCATTAGAACCTTTGGCATACATTTCAAAGCGGAAAGTTATCTGGGCTAAACCATCTGTTTCCCAACGTTTGGCTGGTGGCACTCCAATATTATAATAACGTTCATCAGAAACTAATGCTCCATTATGGCATTGGATACAGTTACCTTTGCCAGTAAATACATCCATACCGCGTATTTGTTCATCAGACAATGCTGATTTATCACCCATTAAATATTGATCTAATGGTGTATCTCGTTGAACTAAGGTACGTTCAAAAGCAGCAATAGCTCTCCAAGCATCATCAATTAATGGCCATTCATCACCAAATACATCTTTAAAACGTTTTCGGTATTCTGGAATCAAGGCTAACCGAGCTTCCATGAGATCGTTCTCACCATTGCCAGCAACTCCACCTTTAGCAGCTGCAGGAGCTTGTTTTTCTAAAGATGCAGCGGATCCAGCCCAGAATAATTTTCCATAATAAGCTGAATTGATAATTGTTTGGCTATTCCGCCAATGCACAGTGCCTGGATAACCTTTGGATAAATCATCGTTATATGCCCAACCTTGCTTTGGCTCATGACAAACAACACAGGGGGTTGTAGTATCTCCACCAAGGCGTGGATCAAAAAATAGCATTTTACCCAATTCTACTTTGGCATCAGACTGTTTATTATCTGCTGGTATTGGTGGAGAACCTAATGGAGCTAATGGTGGTAATACTTGAATTTTATCTTTAGCAATTTTAGTTTCATCTGCTCCAACTTGATAGCTAGTTGCCAAAACTACAGCTAACCCAGTAATTTTAATATATTTAAACATTATTTGCTCCGATTAATTGCGAACGTTATGCCAATCAGCAATAGCTTCATATTTAGTTGGGAATTGTTGTTTCCAAACATACTCTTTAGAGGTAAGAGCTTCGCCAGACAAGGATTCTAAAAAGGCTACTAGTTGTTGCTGTTCTTCCTCAGTTAAATTTAACGGTTTTAGCAAAGAATTGCTGTCCTTGCCACCACCATTGTTATAAAAAGCCACTACATCTGGTAAAGTTGCCAGCATACCATTGTGCATATATGGAGCTGTGTATTTTAATTCTCGTAAAGATGGAGTCATAAACTTACCCATATCACTACCATCAGCTTTATGAGTCTGCACATGAGTGCCTGGATCACGTTTTAAATTCATATAATTTTCATTACCCATGAACATATTATAAGCAATAAAAGCTTGATGATTCATTACATTAAGAAATATATCTAAATTTTCCGGCACTCCAGTATTATGAGATTTACCATCAGAGAATAATGACCCATCATGGCAAGCAATACAGTTAGCTTTACCTTTAAATAATTCTAGGCCTTTGTTAGCATCTTCTGACATTGTGTTATTATCAAAAGGAGCATTTTTAGAAGTCAAGGTTTTTAAATATTCTGGAATAGCTTTCCGTACCTTGCCATTGGAAGGCTCACCATAACCAGCATCTGCAAACATTTGTATATATACTGGGTCTTGTTTAATACGTTCTTGCATAATTCGCATGTCCATATTCATGATGTAGTCTTCCGTGAGCATGCCACGAGTTACATCATTTAGATTAGTACCAATTCGCCCATCGTGCATCCAAACTTTTTTATGAGCTGCATTGATAACAGTTGGTACATTACGGAAATGACCGTTGCCAGGATAACCCAGTGACAATGGTTGATTATAACTAAAACCATTATCTGGTTGATGACAAGTAGAACATGAAATTATTGCATCACCGGATAACCTTGGATCAAAAAATAACCGTTTACCTAATTCAGCTTTAGCCTGATCAATCTTAAGCTGAGGTAATGGTCCTATCGGTTCTGCTTGGGTTGGAATGACACTAAAACTTAATGTCACTCCCAAAGCTGTCGAAATAATACTTGCCTGAAGGCGTTTCATACAATTAATCCTCGTTAAAATTGGAAAATTATAATTGAAAATGTTGAAATAAAAATTTTATATCCAAATCCTTTTATAGCATTGTTTCAGAGATTTAACTAATTTTCAATAAAACTGTTAAAATTTTTATTAATCACTCAATGCAGTTCATTCTTCATTGTATCTTACATAATATTTGCATTTAGTCTGCATAACATATAGTTACTCAATATAGTATAAGATTAGTAATTTGTTCATAATGTAAAAATATGCTATATTTAAGAAATTACATTAATATTTAAACAAGGTAGGTATTTAATGAATAAAATTATTAAAAATATATTTTTGGGAATAATATTATCTTTATGGAATATTAACTTACTGGCTGTTGATGCTGGTTGGATTAATAGTTTTAACGGTAATTCAGATAGTTACACTATTAAACGAGGCAATGAAACAATATCACCAACAATTTTTTCAATTTTAAAGGTTGGCGATACCATTTCTATTAATAATGCTCAACATTCCATTGAAATATATTTAAATGGCGGAGAGCAATCAGTCCAAATTAATCAACAAAATTCTCCTTTTAAAATTACACAAGCTGCTAAAGTAACAGAAACTGAATTATGGCTGTGGATGAAGCAACGTTTTAATGATTGGCAACAACTTACCAAATTATATCTTGCATCAGAAATTTCACAAGATATAAATATGCCATTATTAAGCAATACTGCGGAATCAGTTGTTTTAATTGCTCAAAATCGGGATTTATATTTACAATGGCAAGGTGGCCAACCTCCATATACAATAGAAATTCAAAAACGACTTGATTCCATAAGTAGTAAAAATAGTCCTATTACAACAGTTAAAATGGATAAAATTACATACAAAGCAAACTCATCATATCGTATTCAAATACTTGATAGCAAAGGCAAATCATTTGTAGGTGGATTTAAAACGGTAGAAATTAATCAAGCACCTATTTATAAAACTATAGCAGATAGTAAATTACCAATTGAAATTATTAAAACTTTGCAAGCAATTTGGTTGACTAAACAAGATAATGGAGAATGGATTTTCGAGGCTTATCAACAAATTGCTCCATTTGATAGCTATAAACCAGCTAAATTATTGCAGGACTCTCTAATACGTGGTCAAAATACTCATATTCGACGTGGGATTAGAGGGTAAATTTAATTTCTAGCTAGGATATAAATATGGGAAAATTTATTCGTATCAGATAATTTCAAATTTTTTGGATCAAAATATGTGGGATGATGATATTAAACAGGCAGTACAATATCTGCGACATGGGAAAATTATTGCTTATCCAACAGAAGCTGTATATGGATTTGGTTGCGACCCTTATAACGAAACTGCTTTAAAAAAATTATTAGATTTGAAACAACGACCTTGGGAAAAAGGTTTGATTTTAATTGCTGCTGATTTCACTCAATTAGAACCATTTTTACAACCTTTGACTTCTGAATTAAAAACCAAGCTATTCGCTAGTTGGCCTGGTGCTATAACTTGGTTATTGCCAGCTAAAATTGATGTATCTCATTATTTACGAGGCAATTCAAATAAATTAGCAGTCCGAGTGACAGCACATCCTCAAGTTGTTGATTTATGCAGACAATGGGGAAAAGCTTTGGTTTCTACTAGTGCTAATACCAGTATGATGCCACCAGCTACTACAGCACTAGAGATAGAAGATAAATTTGATAAGGAAATTGTTTATATTTTGCCTGGTAAAGTTGGTGATCGGCAACGTCCTAGCGAAATTAGAGATGCTTTGAGTGATAAAATATTACGGAATTAACTCCAAGCTAATTTTGCTCTTAAAGTTGCATAATGTTCATGAGTTTTAGGATGAAGTAAAGTAATGTGTTGATGTTTTGCAACTAAAATACTATCGCCAGATACTAATTTTTGTCGAAATATCCCATCACCACTTAATTGGGCATGGCCTATTTTTTCATTACAAATAGTCACTTGTAGATTGCTATCACCATCAATAACTAATGGTCGATTGCTTAAAGTATGAGGACAAATAGTTACCAAAACTAAAGCATTTAAAGCTGGATGAATAATTGGACCGCCAGCTGATAAAGCATAAGCAGTTGAACCAGTTGGAGTAGAAATTATCAACCCATCAGCTCGTTGTCGATTGACAAAATGGCCTTCAATTGTGGTTTCAAAGGATAACATATGTGGTATATCACAACGATGAATAACTATATCATTCAAAGCATTACAACTAGATAAAAGCAAATTCTCTCGATATACTTTAGCCTCAATCAAAAATCGTTCTTCTTCTATATATTCTCCATCTAAAATTTGGCCTAAATGTTTATCAATTTCCATCGGAGATAAATCAGTTAAAAAGCCTAGTCTACCTAAATTAATGCCTAATAAATATACATTGTATTTAGCTAATGAACGGGCTGCTTGTAATAATGTTCCATCACCACCGATTACTATAACTAAATCACAAAACTCGCCTAATTTTGCAGTTTCAACCACTGTATTTAATTTAACATTATATACAGCACTGGAAGCATCTATTAATATATTGATCTGGCGTTTTAATAAAAAATTGACTAGAAGTTGTAAACATTCACTAACCTGTTGATTATCCCTTTTAGCAATAATTCCTATATTGTTAAACATAAATTATCTCTTTAATAATTCTTAATTAAATTTAAAAGCATCAGTTACTTTTCAGGAATTTTTTGGCCACTAGACATCTTTTCTAAATAACATGTGTTATTGAGATAGCAATTTTTAATTCTTAATGCTTAATTAAATTCAAAATCAATTATTTAGCATTGCTGTAACTTGTCAAATTGGGAAATGCTATCTAACCATGGCTAATTACAAACTATAAGGATGTAATAAGTTTACAAATTACATTAAATAAGTATTATTTACCATGATACAATTCATTCCTCATTACATCTTTATATTTATACTCTGCATCATTCAGTTAAAAGCTTATGTTTGCAATCATTTCCCATTGTAATATATAATTAGCATACTTATTCGAAATGACAAAAATTCGTTTATAGTATCTCAAACTTTTATTAGTTAAATCATGTAAATTAGGTATAAAAATGGGTAAAAAATGTTGGATTTTAACAGTTATTCTTATAACAGCATTATCTGGAATGACTTATAAGTTTATCTTTCAAGGAAATGTGATAGTAAGTAATGATGGTAGAATAGCTATCCAGTTAGATCAGCAAGAAAGAGATTTAGTTTTATCCGAAATGAGATCATTTTTAGTGGCTGTTCAACAGATTACTAATGGAATCTCGCAACAGGATATGCAGATGGTTGCTGAATCGGCTAGGCAAGCTGGAATGACAAATCGAGGTAATGTACCTGATTCTTTAATTGGTAAATTGCCGATAGGATTTAAAAAAATGGGAATGGAAACTCATAACCTATTTGATACTTTAGCCCTTGATGCCATAGAATTGGAAGATTCAGAGCATACTCTTTCCCAATTAAGCATTTTAATGCAAAATTGTATAGCTTGTCATGCCAAATATAAGTTTGAAATCATTATAAATAATTTTATCTAAAATAATATGATTCTCTAGTTTAATCAATAGATATGAACACAACATTTGTAGATCGAATTAATTCAGAACAATTTATTACCGATAGCTGTTGGTCACAAGTAGTTGCCACATTACATAATATATTAGGATTAGAACGCCTAATTATATTAGATTGCAAACTTGGCTTGAACCATATCGAAGAAATTGCCGCATTAAATTGTAATTTAGATGATATTAATGAGCAGTTTTATCAGCAAAATTCAATACAAGATATAGTTAATTTTAAATTTTTAAAACCAATAGCTTCTTTAGAAGAACAATTATTAATCCCACTATTTTTTGAAGATGAGTTACAAGGTATTTTATTATTAAGCATAACGCAACTAAATGATAATTTTATTCCA
This sequence comes from Candidatus Marithrix sp., assembly GCA_045046925.1. Taxonomy (GTDB): domain Bacteria; phylum Pseudomonadota; class Gammaproteobacteria; order Beggiatoales; family Beggiatoaceae; genus DRQV01. The sequence continues at coordinate 11,326 of JASFYV010000118.1, forward strand.
ACAGCTCGGCATTTTACTAATCAAATCGGTGAAATGTTATATTATCGTCAACAATTTTTAAAACATGAACAAGTAGAAATTGGCAAAAATTTTTTAGAAAAACGGTTGTCTATGTTAGAAAATATCATGGATTACTCAGAAACTGCTACTATTTTATACGATGTGTTTGGGATGGCTGTGCAAGTGAACCAAAGTATGCGGGCATTAGCTCAGATTTTTGGCTTAAAACCACAAACTATGCCAGCATTGGATTTTTTTGTTAGAATCAGTAAAACTAATATCGATACAGCGAAACAAAACTTTTGTGATATGTTTTTACAACAAACTAAAATTGTTCAACAAATTAAATTATCAGGAGTTGTAGAACGTTATTTTATTTTAGATATACAAGTTTTTTCGTATTTTGACAAAAAATTAGAAACAGATATGCAACAAGGCATCCTATGCCAATTAATTGATGTTACTAAAATAAAATTACAAAGTACATTAAAGGAACAAATTGCTGAACGGTTAATTTTTCAGTTTCGCAATGATATGCAATCAATTTTAACTGCTAGCCAATTATTAATTAATCAACAGACTAATGAGGAAGAAAAACATACAGCTGCAAGTATTTTGCAAAATAAAATCAATAGCCATATAAAAATATTAACCCAAGTAGAACAACAGCTTAACATTAAAATAGATGATAATCCTACTAATGTCATTACTTATCCAATAGATGCTAAAGAATCAATTTTAGATGCAATGGAGAACGCTTCTTTGGAGGCAGTTAAATGTCAAATAAGATTAGTTGCTAATTTACCTGACTTAGTAAGTTTAATATTTGCCTCTCGAACTGAGTTATATTGGGTAGTTGGTAGCATATTTGCTTTATTACTCAAAGATGCAGTACCAGAAACTGATATTGTGATAGATATGGTAGAACGTGAACATTGGATAATTTATACTTTTAAAAATACGGGTTTTGGTATTCCTAATGAACGTCTCCAACAATATTTAGCTACTAAAGAACTAGAGATAGCCGAACAATTTCATGATATTCGTAGAGCTATAAATATAGTAAAAATCTGGGATGGTACTTTAACTGCGGAAAGTCAAGTAGGTATTGGGATTACATTTAAGTTGTGTTTAAGGGGTTTTATTTAAATGAAGAAAAAAATATTAATGATTGATGATGATGATGAACTGCGGATATTAGTAAGCATCTATATTCGATCTGCTGGCTATGAAATGTTTCAAGCGATTAATGGACAAGATGGTAAAGAGAAATTAAAAACTTTAACCCCAGATTTGATCATTTTAGATATGATGATGCCAGTGCTAGATGGTATAGGATTTTTACGATGGTTAACACAGGCAAAGTTAAACATACCTGTATTGGCATTCACTAGTATGAATAGAGATGAAAACAATGTAAAGATTATTGGAGTAACAGAAATTGTTTTTAAACCTATTGAACTTGATAAATTAGTTAAACAAATTAATAAGATTTTAGGATAGATTATAATTGTATAATACTTCAGAATAATATTTATAGATATTGTCCTTAATTAATATAAAACATTGTTTGAACAATGCTAGTATATTCACTATAAATATTTTTTTTGAAATAGATTTAAAAATTGTTGTTAATAATAAAATATATGATTTACAAACTAATATTAAAATATTTTTAATGAAAAATTAATAAATGTGACTTATAGTCAGTAGACTTATTGTCGACAAAGTATGGATAATCGTTTGTTATGAGCGACTCTAAATTACTTAAATTTGTTGGAAACCATATTCGTAACTTTCGACAATTACAAGGTTTATCACAAGAAAATTTTGCATTTATGTGTGATCTTGATCGTACATATATAAGTGATATTGAAAGAGGAAAACGTAATGTTAGCTTGATTAATCTTGATATTATAGCAACTGCACTAAAAATGCCACTCTATAAGTTATTTTTAAACCTTCCAAATAAGAATTTAAAGTTAGACTTTGAATCACAAAAAACTTATAAAATTAATAATTATTTTCAAATAGACTGTGGATTTTCCTTAAATGCTAAAGATATAGCACATTCGGCCTTGATTACTTCTATACAATTAGAAGAACTTCCATTTAGTTTGTTTGATAATATTGATTTAAAATCATTAAGTGGAATAATAGGAGCATTTTTTATTTCTAATCTTGCTGATAAATCTAATGCTATAGTAAACCCAATTGAAAAAGGACATCCAGATATAATACCAATTTATGGTAAAGATGCTACAGAAAAAGAACTTAGGCGTTTTCCAGTTGGGTTAGAGATTAAATGCACTATAGGCAATTTAAAAAAAGATAGTTTTTCTAATATTGGTCAACAAAGGTTAAAAAATATTACTAGTTTAACCTGGCAGGCACATCATAGAGAGGTAACTAGTTTAATGGGATTAGTTATTGATTTTTCTGGTAGTATAATAAATGGTAAAAAATACCCAATAATTACAGGTGCATTTTATTCAAACGAATTAAATATTAATGATTGGGGTAAAATAAGTGGAATTACTGGAAGAAATACAAAAGTTACTGGTATGCTTGTGTCAGGAAAGAAAAAAATGGGAAAAGGATGGGTAATTTTATTAAATAAAAAGGACTACATTCTTAAATATAAATCTATTTTTAAATTTAATACACATTAAATATGTTCTATTATTATGGTAGAAAAAAACAAATTATTAGACATTATCCATCACCTAATTACGATACTATAATAGAGCCGTTTGCTGGCTCAGCAACATACTCTCTTTATAAAGATAATTGGCAAAAAAAGATAATTTTGTTTGAAAAAGATAAAAAAGTTGCAAATATTTGGGATTGGTTTATTAATGAAGCTTCAGTTGAAGAAATAAAAAAATTACCAGATTTACAAGTTGGTGAAAAAAGTTCCGAATTTTTACATATAGTTCATGCAGCTACGAAAATGGCATTTCATTTTAAAACTATTAAAGTTACACCTATTTTAGCAAGAAATTGGGAAATTAGTAAAAGAGTTTTTGCTGATAATTTATATAAAATAAAACATTGGAAAATCATAAATAGTGATTATTCTGAAGCTCCAGATATAATGGCAACATGGTTTATTGATCCTCCATATAAGGGTGAATCAGGAATGGGATATAGATATAGCAGTAAACTGATTGATTATGAACAATTATCAAAATGGATATTGCAAAGAAAAGGAGAAGTTATTGTTTGTGAAGGGCAATATGCGGATTATTTACCATTTAAACCATTATTAGACTTAAAAGGAATTGCTGGTAAAATAAGTAAAGAAGTAATTTTTTATAGATCAATGAAATTATCCAATAAACAATTAAACTTGTTTTAATCACTATTTTCACTACTTGAAGGTAATTTAATGTTTTCAAACCAATTGAATATTGCAGATTTTGATGCTGAACTATGGCAAGCAATGCAAAACGAAGTAATTCGCCAAGAAGAACATTTAGAATTAATTGCTTCGGAAAACTATGCTAGTCCAAGAGTATTACAAGCACAAGGCTCAGTATTGACTAACAAATATGCAGAAGGTTATCCATATAAACGTTATTATGGCGGTTGTGAATATGTAGATATTGCAGAACAATTAGCAATAGATCGAGCTAAACAAATCTTTGATGCTGGATATGCTAACGTACAGCCTCATTCTGGTTCACAAGCCAATACAGCAGTTTATATGGCTTTATTAGAACCAGGTGATACTATTTTGGGTATGAAATTATCTGATGGTGGCCATTTGACTCATGGCTCTAAGGTTAATTTTTCTGGCAAAATATATAACGCAATTCAATATGGCTTGGTTCCAGAAACTGGTGAAATAGATTATGAACAGGTAGAATCACTAGCATTAGAACATAAACCCAAAATGATCATGAGTGGTTTTAGTGCTTATTCGCGAATAGTAGATTGGCAAAGATTGCGAAATATTGCTGACAAAGTAAATGCCTATTTAGTATCTGATATAGCTCATGTTGCTGGTTTAGTTGCTGTTGGCTTATATCCTAGTCCAGTTGCAATCGCTGATGTAACTACTACAACTACTCATAAGACCTTACGTGGGCCTAGAGGCGGTTTAATTCTTGCTCGAAACAATCCTGAAATTGAGAAAAAACTTAACTCAGTAGTATTTCCTGGGATTCAAGGTGGGCCTTTAATGCATGTAATTGCTGCCAAAGCAGTAGCTTTTAAAGAAGCTTTACAACCAGAATTTAAAACCTATCAGACTCAAGTTATTGCAAATGCCAGAGCTATGGTAACAGTAATGCTAAAACGTGGTTATAAAATTGTATCTAATGGTACAGATAATCATTTATTTTTATTAGATTTAATAGACAAAAACATCACTGGCAAGGCAGCTGATGCAGCATTGGGATTAGCTAATATTACAGTCAATAAAAATACTGTTCCTAATGATCCACGTTCACCATTTGTAACTAGTGGCTTACGAATTGGTACACCAGCTATTACCACTAGAGGACTAGGTATAGAAGAATCTAGCCAAGTTGCAGGTTGGATTTGTGATATTATTGATGATGTAGAAAATATAGAATTACAGACAGAAGTAAAAATTAAAGCACTTGAATTATGTTCTCGTTTTCCAGTTTATAACTAAAGTATGACAAATATTATAGAAAATTCTTCTCTATCCAACATAGGGAAATTTAACGATCAATATTATATGGCTCGAGCCTTACGATTGGCAAAAAAAGGCTTGTGGACTACTGATCCTAATCCTAGAGTTGGGTGTGTTATTGTACATGATGGTAATATAGTTGGTGAAGGTTGGCATCAAAAAGCTGGTGAACCACATGCTGAGATCAATGCTTTAAATCAAGCCAAAGATAAAGCCAAAGGTTCTACTTGTTATATTACTTTAGAACCTTGTTGTCATCATGGCCGTACTCCACCATGTACTGATGCTTTAATTAAGGCTGGGGTGGCTAGAGTAGTAGTAGCGATGACAGACCCAAATCCACTAGTATCTAGCAAAGGAATTGAACAGCTATTAAAAGCAGGAGTTATTGTAAATACTGGAATTTTAGCTAAAGATGCTGAAGAATTAAATCCTGGATTTTTAACTAGGATGCGACATAATCGTCCATATATTCGTTGTAAATTAGGCATGAGTTTGGATGGTAGAACTGCAATGGCTTCTACTGAAAGTCAATGGATTACTTCTCAAGATGCAAGAAGAGAAGTTCAATGCTTACGAGCTAGAAGTTCTGCAATTATGACTGGGGCTGGTACTGTAATAGCTGATAATCCAAGACTTACAGTGCGAGAAGAAGAATTACATTGTCAGTCACAATCTGAAATAAAAGTCAAACAACCTTTGCGAGTGATAGTTGATACTCATTTAAGTATACAGCCAGATGCCATTATGTTAGGTCTTCCAGGTCAAACTATCATCTTTACCGCCTCAAAAAGTGAATCAGTTAAATCAATTTTAGAAAAAACTGGAGCTCATGTTATTCGTTTAGCAGAACGAGGTGGAGTAGATTTATCAGCCGCTTGTCAATTATTAGCCGAACAATACGAAGTTAATGAATTACAAATAGAAGCTGGTGCAAGCTTAAGTGGAGCAATGTTACGAGCCGGATTAGTTGATGAATTAATAATTTATATGGCTCCCATGTTGATGGGTAATAAAGCTAGAGGATTATTTAATTTACCAGAGATTGAACGGTTAAATCAGCATATTCCGCTTAATATTGCTGATATACGTGCAGTAGGGCGTGATTGGCGAATTACTGCTTATCCTGTTAATAATGCTTAATTCTTAATTCTTAATTCTTAATTAAAATCTTACAATCTGCTATATTAAGTTTTTATCAGGAATTAAAAGTTTTGGATTTTGAAGTTAATTAAGAATTAAGCATTCATAATTAAGAATTAAATAAAATGTTTACTGGTATTATTCAAACTGTTGGCCAAATAGCTCAAAGACAAGCAACTGATATTGATGCTCGTTTATATATACAAGCTGCTAAATTAGACTGGAGCAATGTTCAGTTGGGTGATAGCATTGCTGTTAATGGTGTATGTTTAACCGTAGTACAACTACCTGGTGATGGTTTTTGGGCTGATGTTTCCAATGAAACTTTATTGCATACCACTTTGGGAAAATTAATGATTGGTGGTACAGTTAATTTAGAAAAGGCTCTAACTCCACAAACGCACTTAGGTGGTCATATAGTTAGCGGTCATGTTGATGGAGTAGGGAAAATTACCCAATGTTATGAAGAAGGTCGCTCAATCCGTTTCAATATACAAGCACCAAATGAATTGGCCAAATATATTGCTCCTAAAGGTTCAATTTGTGTAGATGGAATTAGTTTAACAGTCAATACTGTGCAGAATGCTGAATTTAGTGTAAATATAGTTCCACATACTCAAGAACGCACTACTTTAGCAGAAATAAAAATTGGTCAACAAGTCAACTTGGAAGTTGATATTATTGCCCGTTATTTGGAAAGATTATTGCTCGATAGGCAAGTATCCAAACCAATTAATGAAAATTTTTTACAACAGTATGGTTTTGCATAATGGATACTTATAATAGGGATTTTAACCTTGGCATCGACTACTACTGATAAACAAGGAGTTTCTCTAGCTTTATTAAAACGATTGGCTATTAGAGGTTCTGTCTGGATAATTTTAGGCTTTGGAATCTCACAAGTAATGCGTTTTGGTGGCAATATTGTATTAACCAGATTATTATCTCCAGAAGCATTTGGTATTGTTGGTGTTGTGACCGCAGTATTAATCGGTCTGGAAATGTTTTCAGATGTTGGCTTACGACCTAATATTATCCAAAACCAACGTGGCGAAGAACCAGAATTTATCCGTACAGCTTGGACTATTCAGATAATTAGAGGAATCATTTTAGCAATAGCAGCGATGGCTTTTGCATGGCCATTAGCCTATCTCAATAATGAACCTAGTTTAACGATTATAGTTCCAGTTGCTGGATTGACAGCCATCATCGCTGGTTTTAATTCTACTTGGTTACTGGTGTATTCTCGTCGAATGTTACTAGGAAAACTAGTAATTCTTGATTTAGCCGCTCATTTTTCTAGCTTGATTACCATGATGATCTGGGCTTGGTACTATCCTTCTGTGTGGGCATTAGTTGCTGGTATTTTTGCCAATCGTTTAGTCAAACTCATTGCTAGTCATACTGTTTTGGCTGGTACTAAAATGAAAGTTCAATGGGAACCTAAATCAGCTAATGAACTTATCCGATTTGGAAAATGGATATTTATTAGTACAGCATTAAGTTTTCTTGTAGCCAGATTAGATGTATTTGTATTTGGTAGTATCGCAGGAATGAGTGCGTTGGGGGTTTATTTACTAGCTAAAAACTTATCCCGTCTTACTGTAGAACCATTAATAAAATTAGCTTCTACGATTCTCTTGCCATTATATTCCCGTATAGTTGAACAAAACCCAGATGTACTTCGTAATCAAACTTTTAAAAGCAGAGCGATGTTATTATTGCTATTTTTACCACCATTATGGGCAATCGTATTATGGGGTGATCAATTAATTGGGCTACTTTATGACGAGCGTTATCAGGATGCTGGTTGGATATTACAAGTTTTAGCTGCTGGTATGATTTCAGCCTCAATTATTAGCACTATGAATCCAGTTTTATTAGCAGTAGGAGATTCTTTTCGACATTTGATTAATAGCGCAACTCGTTTTGTTTTACAAATTTTAGGAATGAGTATTGGGACTTATTATGCGGATGTAACTGGATTTATAGTTGGTATCTCTGTTGCAGAATTTTTATGTTATCCCATGATAGTTTATTTGATTCGTCCTTATCGAGTTTGGTTGCCTTTATTAGATGGAATAGCTTTTGGAAGTTCTTTTCTGGTAATTTGGATAGCTTTTGGAATGAATTAAAACATATATTATGAGCAATATTTTACCTTGGCACGAATCATTATGGCAACAAATATTATCCAGACAAAATAACTTGCCACATGCTTTATTGTTATATGGTGCAAAAGGTATGGGTAAAAGCTTATTTGCTCAATATCTGACTGAAACATTGCTGTGTGATCAAAAACAAGCATGTGGAAATTGTAAACCATGCAAATTATTGATAGCTAATACTCATCCAGATTTAATGACAATCCAACCAGCAGATGTTGGCAAACAAATTTCAGTAGATCAAATTCGTAATACTATTCAATTTTGTGCTTTAACTGCCAAATATGGTCATTATCAGATTGTTATTATTGACCCAGCTGAAGCAATGAATCGTAATGCTAGTAATAGTTTACTAAAATTATTAGAAGAACCACCATCCAATACCTTGATTATGTTGATTAGTCATAATCCAATGGTTCTGAGTGCTACAATTCGTAGTCGTTGTCAAAAATTAGATTTTAGCCGTCCAGATAAAAAATTAACTTATAATTGGCTACATGAACATTTAGACAATCAAAAACATACAAGCTTATTATTAAATTTATCTGCCCAAGCACCTTTAGCGGCTTTAGAATTGGCTGGTAGCATGGATAAACGGCAAGAATTATTTAATAGTTTAATGACATTATCGGCTAATGATCCAGTAAAAATAGCAGCAAATTGGGCTAAAATGGAAATTACTTCAGTATTAAAATGGCTCTTGAGTTGGACTGCTGATGTTATTCGTTATTCTATTACTGGTCAAACTCAATCTTTGATCAATCAAGACCAGATAAAATTTTTACAAAGTTTCTCTAACAATTTAAGCTTACAACATTTATTTAAGTTACTAGATTTACAACAAGAAGCCTATCAATTAATCAATTCTAATATTAAGCCACAAGGATTGTTAGAATCAATTGCAATCGCTTGGGTTGAACTAAAACGGAGAGTCTGATGATAAAGAAGAAAAAACGTCCACGCGGTATGAAACATAATATGTTGACGTTAAACATAGCAGATAAGGTTAGATTATATAATTCATACCTGCCATTCTTAAAACGTGGAGGATTATTTTATCCTACAGAAAAATCCTATAAATTGGGTGATGAAGTATTTTTATTGCTAACTCTACTCGATGATGGAGAAAAAACTCCAGTGGCTGGTGAAATTGTATGGATTAATCCTAAAGGAACTCAAGGACAACGTCCAGCTGGAATTGGAGTTCATTTTGGGGAATTAGATAAGGGTGAAACTCGCAATAAAATTGAAAGAGCCTTAGTTGGTGTACCGAAAGATAAACGTACATTTACTATGTAGTTGGTTTCCATAAATTATTCTTAATTAACTGAAGTTACGCAGAGAGATAACTAACCACCCTTAACTTAATGACATTGATTACAGAGCATGGCCGAAACCAACCTTTCAAAACCACTTAAACCATTCATTGATAAGGATTTTATCGTGGCCACTACTTTAGTTAAAGTGACTGCTAAAAATAGTCCTCATCAAGGTAGAAATATTGTTGTTTATAGTAGTACTACTATATCAACAATAATACGTGCATATGCTTATGAATGGAATATTACATGCTAAAGTTAGTAATGTTGTCAAATTATATGATGTGGAGTATTCTGGTAGTTCTCGATCTGATGTGGAAATGATAAATTTTGGAGGATAATATATGGACACAATTACTTTAAACTCTCATATTGGTGCGGATGGTTTTTTACATTTAAAAGTGCCTGATATTTTAATTAATACTGATTGCAAAGTTGTTCTTCAACTGATAGATTCTGATTTAAATGATGATTTCTCAAAAAACTATTAACCAAGCTGTTTCAAATATTGCAGCCATTGCTAAACCTTGTAAGGTTATTTTGTTTGGTTCTTATTCTAGGAATGAGGCAACTAGTGACTCTGATTTAGATTTGTTAGTGATTAAACCACAAATGATTGATAGGGGTTTAGAGATGATTAAATTAAGACGTGCTGTTGGTCATATTGGAATTGGTGTAGATGTATTAGTTTATTCTCAGCAAGAAATTGATAAACGGGGGAATATCCCTAGTTCTGCACTTTATTATGCACTCAAGGAAGGGAAGGTGTTATATGACACAACCAACTAAAGAAATGTTATGTCAAGAAGCACAAAGGTTCTTTTGTCTTGCTGAACGAGATGCGAGTGCATTTCGGGTATTAAAAGATGCTTCTGATATTCATTTGTCAACAGTTTGTTTTCATGCTCAACAAGCGGTTGAAAAATATTTAAAATCTGTAATTATTCAACAAGGATTTGAATTACGTAAAACTCATGATTTGGAAGCAATTTACTATATTTTATCAGAACATGGTATTGTTTTACCTGTTGGTTTGGAGGAGTTGGGTAAATTGAATCCGTATGCTGTTACGTTTCGTTATGATGATATGGATATTGAGCTTTTAACACGGAATGAAGCTGAAAACATAATGAACACAGTACGTGATTGGGTTGAAAATTATTTAAATAAGGAGAACTATTGATATTTTATGTCGTGGTTGGGTTTCTATTTGGGAACTGTGATTTAATAAATACTTACTATTTTGTTCTTCAGAGGTGGTAGGTAATTACAATTTAACATAAGGATTTATAATTATGAGAAATATCAAATATTTGGGAGTTTTGTTAGTTTTGTTTGTTTTAAATGTGGAAGCAGAAGTACAAGTTACATTTTTTCCATCAGAAATTACTGTAATAGCAGATAGAGCTCTTTATGGTGGTATTCAGATTGATATAAATGCTACTGGTGCTTCTAGTTACGAAACTTGGAGTTGGGGAAACGAAAAATGGTTTTCTAGAAGAGGAAATAATCCTTCTGGATGGGGTTATGTCGTATTTGATGGAATACCAAGAGATACAAAAGGTACATTTTATTATGATTTTGCGTTGTGTGCTAAACCAGTTAATCTTCCTATGCATCCAGATGATGATAATAATGATTGTGGTCGTGCAAAGCTTAAAGTTAATGTTATACCTTGTTGTCCAGAACCAGAGGATGAAGAAGAGGAAGAAACAATAATTGAGGATGAATTACCTACAACAGAGGAGGAAATTCCACCTGTAGATGAACAAGTACCTCTATCACTTTACCTATTACCAATGATAGAAGGAATTGCAATTGAACCAAAACCTGTGACTACCAGTGATACTCAACGCACTAGGAGTCTCACTAATTCTTTTTATGAATGGTTGCTTCAAAAACAAACGACAGGATTTGAACGTAGTAGACGTTATCGTTTAAGTACATTTTTGTCTGAAAATTATGTTCTTAATTTTGATAAATATGAGGAGAATTATGAAATTGAACTTTCATATTCAATATCGGAAAATGGTAGTTATAATAAAGAAACTACGATTCTTTCTAAGACGACCAATGACAAAAGTACAATATCTTATGAAACAGGGACTACTCTTTTTGGTTATGGAAAAATCTATTATTTGTCTATTGGTTCTGAATTTCCAGTAGGAAATGTGCGTATAACAGCGAAACTCAGAGATAAATCTACTGGGCAAATTAGTTCTCCTGTTTCTACTAAAATAGGTGTTATTTTTAATGCTTTTGAAGGTAGTGAAGATAAAATTCGCCATTCTACTGAAGCTTTATCAACTGCCCAATTAGGCAGATATGTTGTTTATGATAAAGAGAATATCCATTATGGTGATAAAAAAAATGAGAGAGAGTTATCTCCTCATGATGAGGATCGCATTGTTTTTGATAAGGTGATGGATTTTGTTAGTGAGTTGCATAAAGATGATAGAATATTACCAGAAAATGTAGCGTTAAAACTACAAAATAAGGCTAATGAAATTCTGTGTGGTTGCTGGCAGGGTATTGGTAATACATGTGAATCAGGCACTACATGTAATAGTAAAGAAACTAGTGCAGACACATGGCTTAAAATAAAAGGTGTTAAAGCAATAGTAGAAAAGTATAATTCTACTTCAAAGCCTGTGAAGTATGCCCAATGTCCTGTTTACGGTGCCGTAACTAACGCATTTTTCAGAGCAAGTGGTATTCCGTCACGTACTATTCTTAATGGAGAAATAATTGGAACTTATTCACGATCTTTTTCTCCAATTTGGGACAAACCTCCTTATGATGAATCAGCAAACCGCTGGCAAGAATTGATAGTGAATGGAAAAGTTGAATACAAAAATATTTCTCAAGAATCTTGGAACTATCATGTATGGAACGAAGCATATATAAGCGACAAGTCACCCGGATGGGTTGTTTATGATGCCTCTAATAGACTATCCAAAGGTGCAGATTTGTTTGACATTAAAGAATCAAATACTAATGATGGAATTAAAACTAGTATTTCCAATCCGGAACGATTTGTTTATGAAGAGGTTAATGTTCCAGCAAAATTTATTTTTGAAGATTTATCCGGCAACATCACAAAAATTGATTCTGAGAGTCATATATCAACAACTCTTTTTAGTACATCTGTTGATTCAGTAGGAAATATACAGTGGTCTAATCATGTTGAGGATTACAGATATACACCAATAACTACAAGACGTGGGACAATAGAAAGTGAACAAGCTATACCAGAAGTAGATACTGCCATATCAGTAGATACTGAAATATCTTTAGGTAAAGATGTGCCGTTCACTATAATTACCACAAATAATGATAGCAAAAAAACTACCCTTAATTTGTTAATCAAAGTTCGGCAAAACCTAAGTGAACGCCCAAACATTATTTTCAGTGATGGCGAAGAAATTACTCTTAAACAAAGTGAGTCACATACCTACACTGGCACAATACCTTATACCTTGTATGAATATGCAGGTAACTACGCAATTGATGTCGTTGTTATCGATCCAACCAAGGAAACAGCTTTAACCGATAGTGAAAGTTTTGAAATTATTGGTTTACAGGTCGATTACTCTGGATCAGAAACGGTTAATATTGGAGAATCCTTTGTTTTTCAAGCAACGGTATCTAACCATTCACAATTTGATATCAATGATGCTGCCATTGAATTAGGTATTGATGAAGATGATTTTACCGCTACAGAAGCCTTAATCTATGCTAACCAGAGCATAGCAGCGGGTGAACAACAAACACTTTCATGGAATATTACAGCCATAAATGGTGGTGAACATAGAGTTGGAGCTATCGCATCCTCTCAAACTATTGGCACTACTAGTATTGGCTATTACCTACCCGTTATTGATGGTGATTTAACGGTTTTCTTACTACCCATTGAACCGGTTGCAGTAGGAGAAACATTCACAGTGAATGCAATTGTTATCAATAATGGTTTAGGTGAAATGGGTGGACGAATTGAATTAGCCTTAAATGACAACCTTTCAACTACTGAGCCTTTAACAATAGATTTTGCTGCTGTTCAACCAGAAAATCAGCAAATTTTATCATGGAATGTTGTTGCTAGTGAAGTCGGCAGTTTGCCTATTGGTGTTACTATAACAGATACTTCCAATAGAACTGATTCAACAATTATTTTGGTTGATACTTATACCTATCACCATGAAATGACAATAAGTTCAGATCAAAATGAAATTGCTAGTGATCAAGAAAGCACTATAACTCTGACTGTGAATAATTTAGGTTCACAAGAGGATACTATCACTTTACAGGTTTCAAAACCATTTGGTATAAACGTTTCCTTATCTGATGATGAAACGATTACCGTACCAGCAAATGGTATGAAAACAATAACAGCTACTATTAATCCAAATAATATTGCTGAAACAGTGGTAATAACTGCCAAATCACTACTTGATGCCTCAGCAGTTTATTCTATTGGTATAAACATATTGGGCGAAGAATCTGAAGTAGGACAATTCAGTGTTAGTGGTTATATCTTCGATGAATATGGTAATCCATTAGCAGATGTACTAATTAAAGTTGATGGTCAAACCGTTATGACTGATGAAAATGGTTATTATCAAATTAACGAACTTGAAGAAAGTGAATACACTATAACAGCCGAATCTGAAGGTTACTATTTCAAACCCCAAACTGTTCAAATTAACTCTGAAACACCAAAACTAGAGCTTAACTTTACCACTTCAAAATCACCAATATTATACTTCGTAATTGATGATACTGGTAGCATGAGAGACAATATTCAAGGTGTCAAATTGGCATTGACTGAATATATTGAAATCCTCCAACAATCTATTATAGAAGGAGAATTATCACCTTTATCAGTATTACTAACTTTTAAAGATCAGGATGAAATCCATTCTCGTATTGTTACTGATAATCTCAATGAACTGTTGGAACAAGTGGAAGCATTAGAAGCTGATGGTGGCGATGACTGTGCGGAAGATTCTGTTATTGCCCTCAAACAAGTAGCTGAAGAAATTGGAGAAGGTGGTACAGCTCTAATTGCTACCGATGCCCCACCGCATGAAGGCCATGAAGAACTTGACGCTTTAATCGAACAATTGCGATCTAAAGGCGTAACAATTAATGTAATATTAACCGAAGCCTATTGTGTTGATGAAGTAAAAACTCGCAAACGAAAAGGTAGTGGACATTTTGAAAAATCTGTAGAAATCTATTCTTATATAGTCAATGAAGTCGGCAATGGCAGTAGCTTAAATATCATCGACCGAGCCAAAGATAGAACAGACTTATCTGAAGAAGAATGGTTACAAATTTACAAAAATGTAGCTTTAAATGTAATGTTAGGTACGATTCAACCAACAATAACCGCAGTTGCACCAAATAAACTACCACAAAATGGAACTCTGGACTTATCCATTACAGCTTCCAATGCCAATTTCAACCAATCTAGTATCGTGCAAATAGAAGGTGGGATAACAGTTAATGATAAAATACTACTGTCTCCAAATAAGATTATTGCAAATATCACTGTACCAGCAAACACTAATCTGAACCGCTATGACATGCAAATTGATACCACTCTAGCAGACGGTAAAATTGAAACTGCTCATGGTATCGGCGTTATTGTAATTGAAGAAATTCCAGAAAATCCGGAAATTATTAGCACTATTTCCCTACAAAATAACTCTAAAATTTTGATTTCTGGTATAAAAACTAATTTTACAGCAAATACTACTAGCTTAGAATTTGATGATAGTAATATTGCCATAACTAAACTAATTGTACATAATGACACTCTATTAGAAGCACAAATTTACATTACCAATGGTTTTAAATTTGGCCTACATGATATTATCGTAACTACTGGCAACGAAATTGTAACTAGCCAACTGTTAATTACCAAATCTAATGCAATTATAACAACTCCAATAGTTAAAAAATATTGTGATGATTTAGATGAGGTAATTACAATAACTTGTCAAAATAAAGTCTTAGGTGATAAACATATTGCTCCTAAAGGATATATTGCTAAAGGAAAAATAGCCGGTCATGTTACCAGTGAAGGTTGGGTATCCAGCGTTACCATTTTACCTAATGCAATTCTTGATGGTGGCATAGTAACTGGCTATATTAAAAACCAAGGTACAATAGCCAATATAGACTATCGTGGTGGCCAATTAACAGGTGGCAATTTAGCTGGTAATATCATTGTAGATAAAAAATATACTAGAATGAATTTAGGTGTATTTGAAGATGTAAATTTGTTAGATGGAACTATTATTGATGGTGGTATTTTCACCGGAACTATCACTGGCAATGGCACAATTCAAAATGCAATTTTCCTAGATGACACCATACTAGAAGGAATAACAATTGGTGAAGGCTGCATATTGCCAAAAACTGTACAAATAGGAAAGTGAGCATTAGTCCCCCTCCATAAGTTAGGAAAGGTTAGGAAGTTAAGCAGGGCGAACACATAGGTTCGCCCCTACAATAATATATTATGTAGGAGCAGACCTGCGTGTCTGCCCTTAACTATCTATATCATAAATACCTATCAATCTTGCAAATTATTTACCTAAAATTTAATAAATGGCCAAATTAACTACTAATTTTTCCCAACGATTACAACAATCTAGAATGGTTATTTTATTATTAACTATTATAGGGTTATTTTTAGGTTTATGGTTATGCACTACGGCAATTATTAGTTTAATGACGCAAGAATCAGAAATTATTTATCAGGTTAAAACTTTAACTGAAGGAAAAAATTCTGTGATCCAAGTTGATGTTAATCAGATTGACATGACTAATAATAATAAGTTGATTCACATAACTGGGGAAACTATAATAGATGAGATAATAGTAGATAAAATATTTAAAATTGAAGTTATTAATGTTATAAAGTTACGCCGAATAATACAAGCATATCAGTGGCAAGAAGATTCTGAACATAATTATACTAAAATCTGGTCAGAACAGTTTATTGATTCTAAAAAATTTTATGACCACAAATACCATAACCCAATTCTACCATTTACAAGCAAACTTTTTATTGCTAAACAAGTAATATTAGGCGATTTTATTGTTTCAAATAAATTAATTGATGATATGGATCATTATCAAAAACTCCCAATGCAAGGTTTATGGCAGGAACAAAAAAATTTACAAGAAATATTACCAAATAAACAATTACATTTTATTGATGGTAGTTATTATATCGGTGAAAGTCCTAAACAACCTCAAATTGGAGATTTAAAAATAAGTTTTACCGCAATCTTACCAGAAAATATTAGTATAATTGCTAAACAACAGTTACAATTATTACCCTATAAGACTCAAATTGGTGGTAATATAGAATTATTTGAATATGGAATTTTAACTAGTGAACGAATGTTTAGAAATGCAAGAGCAGATTTATTTGCTAATCATTTAAAACTACGTTTAGAAAATATGTTTGCAATATTTATAGGTATTTATGTTATTTTCCATGTACTTTGGATGGTTTCACCATCATTATTAAATCCAATGAATTTTCGAGGTTGGCTACTTGCATTAATTATAGCTGTGGCTCTAACTTTATTTATTATAGCAATTAATTGGCATGAGTATAATTCAATAGTTGGCAAAGTATTATTTATCTTATCTATTGGCATTTTATATTTACTAAAATTTAGTTACAAACCTCAACTTTTAGTTCGTGAAACAATGATTCCACAAAAAAGAGACTAACTTCAATTGAATTGTAACTTGATACAGACTTTTTAAACCCTATTTATTATTTTCTAGTTAAATATTTTCTCAATACCCAACAGGAATGATTAATGAAAAAATTTTTGTTACCAACAGTAATGACTTTAGCTCTTAGTGGTAGTTATGTATTTGCTGATGAACCAACCCAAGAAATCATAGCACCTATTGTTCCACCAGCTATTCCAGCTCAAGCAGTAAATCCTGAAATCGAAAAATATCAGGCTGCAATAGAAAAGCGGATTGCTGAACAGCAAGCTGCTATGGAAAAAAGAATGGCTGAACAAAAAGCTATTATAGAAAAAAAGATGGAACAACAGCAGAAAAAATATCATGAAATGATGGAAAAACGCAATGCAAAAATGCAGGAAATGCAAAAGCGTATGGAGCAATCCCGTACTTCTAGAAAAAGCTCTGAAGATTATCAGAAGATGATGGATAAAATGCAAGAAATGCACGAAAAAATGCGTAAAGAAAACACTCCTCCAGCTTGGACAAATAGAGCTCCAGCACCTAATTGGAATGTTCCTTATGCTCAACCACCAAGAGCTTATAGACCTCCCAGTGCCAATATTCCAATGCCCCGTGGTAGCAATCATGCCAATGTAGGACAAAGCCTAAAAAATATTGAACAATTGTTGCAAGAAATTATTACCACTTTACAAAAGAAGTAATTTTTATAGGTAGGGGTTTAAAATCTTAAACTCCTGCACAAATATTACAAACGAGTTATTTAATATGAATAGAGAAGAAATGCAGAGGAATATACTAGAAGTTGATACGTGGTTACGTGGCTTTTTTATGTTGGTGTATGCATTTTTTTGTTATATTGCAGTCAATATTCTTATGATTGTAGTATTTTTTCAATTTGCGATAGTTTTATTATCTGGTAAAAGTAATGATAAACTATTATATTTTGGGGATATTTTAAGTACTTTTATCTATCAAATTATAATGTATTTAACCTATAATACTGATATTAAACCGTTTCCTTTTGGTGAAGGAGTAGATTCAGAAAATTTTACCGTATTACCCGATGAGGAAGAACCACCATATAAAAGACACTAATCCTAATCTATTCTAAAATTATCACATCTTAAGAAATCTATCACAATAATTGATAAGCCTTCCCACATTACTCTCAAATTTCCAAAAATTTATAAAATTCTTGAATATAGATTTTATGTAGGATGTAATAAGTTTACGAATTACATATTTTCGAGTCGCATTAGACACACGATTGATGCAATTAATTCTTCATTGCATCCTACATGTATAATTAACTCTGCATAATTTCAATAATTTATCAGAAAAATATAAACATCCATAACATAATACTTAAGATTTCACCCAACACAATTGGGAAAAACAATATTTTTGATAAAATACCTTGTTTATATTGAAGTATTTTAAGTTCTTTATGATTATCAAATAGATAAAAGTTAATTAAAACTGAAATAATTGAAGTATATGTAAATACATAAAAATATTCACCATAGAGAATTACCCACATGGAAATATTTTGACGTAACCCAATATGAGATAATACAGTTCCTATAAATAATGCTGTTAAAGGTGGAATTACATTAAAATAAATTTTTATTTGCCCTAGTAATAATGAAATAGTAAACAACATTACTAATACTACGATAAGGGGTAATATGTGATATACGAATGGGTTTAATAAATCTCTTTGTAAAACTATACTCAAATAAAAATCCAGTTTTTTCTCATTTTGTTGGTAATTGAAAAAACTGCTATGTACATTCCATTCATGTAAAAAATTTAATTTTTCTACTCCAGGGTGAGAACTTGGATTCATTATTGGATAAAAATCTGGACTTAAAATTACATTTTTATCAATATGTTGAAATAATAAGTTTATTATTCTTCGATCCAATGGATATTTAGAATAATCAAATTCTTGTGGTATATAAGCAGTAAAACTCCATCGAATCGTTTCAGTTTGATTAGTTAAATAATGATCGATTATTTTTATTTTAGTTGTTTTTGCCTGAGGTAAGCTAAAACCACGAGTAATTTCATCATGAATTTCTGATTTGTATTGTTGTTTAACATAACCGACAATATTGATTGCATCATTTTCATCAAATTCTAAATATTCAATAACTACTTCAGTGGGAATGACAGTAAGATTATTAGTTGTATTTTTCGTATAATCAAAAAAACTGGTTAATCCTTCTGGACTAACAATAATTGTCTGAGTTTTATCTTGATTAGAAATAACTGGCCCAGTTTCAATAAAATCCCATACAACATATAAACTAACTAATAGTAATACTGAAGTTATACACGAAGCTACCCATAAATCAAAACTATTACCAGTGTCAACTCGTAAGATTAAAGAAAATAAAAATACCAAGAAAGTTATAATCCCAAGTTCAATCCAAAGCCGCCAAGAAGCAGTTGGGTCAATAAAACTATTCTTTTGTAATATGGTAAACATTGACCATTCTGTAGTTGGAATTGGTTGATAAAACACCCATAAATTCTGGCCAGTAATTTGATTGACATATTCCACAAAACCGCTATTATTATGAGTTGCAGACTTGGCTAATTGTTCAATTACTTTATCACGTTGAGTTATTTCAAATATATTTTTAGGCTCATTAAGATATTCAAAAATAGGATGAGTTATAAAATTTCCTTGTTTAGAAATGACAAATTGATAACCAATTTTAGCCAAATTTTCAGTATTTAATAAAGAAGCTTGTTTGCCTAAATTTTTAAGAGTTGGTAATGTTTGGATATTTTTAAGGGAATATTCTATAAAAACCACACATTTGGAAATATTATTAACTGTAGGACATGGAATAGTAAATGGTTGAATTAAATCTTCGTTAGTCTCTCTGCTAAGATAGTAAGGTGACTGGCGACGTTCTTGCGGAGTATTAACATAAGGAATATAAGCTACTCCAATTCCAAATAAATTAGGAGTTATTGCCATTATTTTTGTTAATCGGTCATTTATTGCTGAGCGTTGTAATTCACCAGTACTAATATCTTTGACTAAAGAATTGGTGACTGAATATAGAAATTTTAGTTCAGAATCTATCTGTCGAACAGCAATTCCAAGTTCTTGTTGTATTAAATTTTTAGCTTTACTTTCAGTGTTATTAGTCTCATTATGGTCAATATACGCCAATAACACAATCACTGAAAAAAGAGTGATACATAATAATATTAGTAGATTAAAAATTCGTGGTTGCCACATATGTGGTATTTTTTCTAAAGGTTAAAGTTTAAAATGGTTTGTTGAATAGGTTATATTAACATAGTTGGTAATTCTGTACAAAATAGCAAACTTTTGAAATTAAATTGTAAAATAGATAATTCACTTATTGTTCTAGAAATTTCCAGCTAATCTATAAATTTTATGGATATTCGTGAATTATTATAATTTTTAAAAATCTACCTAATATATTGTATTTAAATAATATTTAGGAAACACATATGAAAGCATCAGACTTATTTGTAAAAGCATTGGAAAATGAAGATGTAGAGTATATTTTTGGAATACCAGGCGAAGAAAATTTAGATTTCCTTAATTCCTTAAAAAACTCTAAAATTAAACTTATACTCACCAGACATGAACAAGGTGCTGGTTTTATGGCTGCTACTTATGGCAGATTAACTGGAAAACCAGGAGTATGTCTTTCTACCTTAGGGCCAGGTGCTACCAATCTCATAACTCCAGCAGCTTATGCTCAACTTGGAGCCATGCCAATGGTAATGATTACTGGCCAAAAACCGATTAAAAAAAGTAAACAAGGCCAGTTTCAAATTGTAAATATCGTCAATTTAATGCGACCTATTACCAAATATACTAAACAAATAGTAAATGGTAATAACATTCCATCAGTAGTTAGAGAAGCATTTAGAATAGCCATGGAAGAACGTCCAGGAGCGGTGCATATAGAATTACCAGAAGATATTGCCGCAGAAGAAACTGATGCTATGTTATTTGACGTAGTTGGACATCTCCGGCCAGATGCTGATGAATCAGTGGCAAAAAAAGCAGCAGAAATGATAGAAACAGCCAAGATGCCATTAATATTAATAGGTGCTGGTGCTAATCGTAAACGAACTAGCGAAGCTCTTAATTATTTTGTCAACAAAACTGGTATTCCATTTTTCAATACTCAATTAGGAAAAGGAGTAGTGGATGAAAGGCATGAAAATTTTTTAGGTACGGCTGCTTTATCAAATAATGATTTTATCCATTCTGCTATTAATCGTTCGGATTTAATTATTAATATTGGTCATGATGTAATTGAAAAACCTCCATTTTTTATGGAAAGAAATGGCAAACAAGTTATTCATGTTAATTTTTTTCCAGCTCAAGTTGATGATGTATATTTTCCGCAATTAAATGTAGTTGGTGATATAGCTAACTCTGTAAAACGGATTGCAAATCATGTAAATGGCAATTGGGATTTCTCTTATTTTAAACGACTAAAAACTCAGATCGATACTAATTTATCTAAATATTTTAAGGATAAACGTTTTCCAATTTTGCCGCAAAGATTAGTAAAAATAGTACGAGACAAATTACCTGAAGATGGAATCGTAACGCTTGACAATGGAGTGTACAAGATATGGTTTGCCCGCAATTATAAATGCTTCCAACCTAACACCTTGTTATTGGATAACGCCTTAGCTACTATGGGTGCTGGATTATCATCTGCCATGACTGCTAAATTAATTTATCCAAATAGAAAGGTAATTGCTGTCAGTGGTGATGGTGGTTTTATGATGAATTCCCAGGAATTGGAGACTGCGGTTCGCTTAAGTTTAAACCTTATTGTGATTATTTTAAATGATAAAGCTTATGGAATGATCAAATGGAAACAAGAAGGAATGGGATTTGAAAATTTTGGGTTAGATTATAATAATCCTGATTTTGTGAAATATGCAGAGAGTTATGGTGCTATTGGACATCGACCAAATAGTTGTGAAGAACTTGCCGAAATAATTGAAAGATGCTTAACGATTGATGGAGTTCATGTAATTGATTTAGCAATTGATTATTCATTAAATCATTCTATTTTAAATATATTATTAAAAGACAGTATTTGATATTCTCAACCAAAATTGGAAGTAACATCAAATTGCTCAAACAACCTGCTGTGGGTACTGGGCTTAAACTATAATTACTGGTAAAATAGACAAATGAAAGAAATGAACTCAATTTGCCAAAAATGTAAAAGCCCAAAGACAAATAAGTAA
>JASFYV010000119.1:0-9405 GCA_045046925.1 Candidatus Marithrix sp.
AATTTATTAGCCACTTTGGGTAGTGGTGAAAATGGTTTAGTTTTGGCTGGCCATACTGATACTGTTCCTTATGATATAAATAGTTGGCAATTTAACCCATTCAAACTTACCGAACAAGATAATCGCTTATATGGGTTGGGAACTAGTGATATGAAAGCATTTTTTGCGTTAGCATTAACCGCCATCGAACAACTATTAGCTAATAATCTTAAGCTACAACGCCCAATAACTATAATTGCCACTGCCAATGAAGAAACTAATATGGCTGGAGCTAAAGCATTAATTAACCAACATAAATCCAGCTATGCTTTAATAGGAGAGCCAACCGGGTTAAAACCGATTCGAATGCACAAAGGAATTATGATGGAAGCTATTATTTTGCATGGTAAATCTGGACATTCTAGCGATCCAAATTTGGGTAATAATGCCTTGGAAGGTATGTATAAAGTGATTGGAGAACTCTTACGTTGGCGAGAACAATTGCAAACTAAATACCATAATTCAGCATTTCAAATTCCAATGCCAACCATGAATTTCGGGCATATAAAAGGTGGTGATAATCCTAATCGAATTTGTGCAGACTGTGAATTACATATCGATTTACGTCCATTGCCAGGCATGAATTTAACAGAATTACGTTCCACAATCCGTCAATTAGTAAACAAAAGCCTACAAAATACTGGTTTAGATATAGAATTTAAAGCGTTGTTTGGAGGTATTCCAGCAATGGAAACTCCAGCAAACTCTGATATAGTACAAGTTACTGAACGTCTAACTAAATGTCCAGCAGAATCAGTTGCATATGCGACAGAAGCTCCTTATTTACAAGCTTTAGGTATGGAAACTATTATCTTAGGCCCAGGCGATATTGAACAAGCCCATCAACCAGATGAATTTATTGCCATGAATAGATTGCAACCAATGATAGATATTTTAACCCAATTAATCATTCATTATAACACTATTACTTGAGTAAAATTGCTTTAACTTGTGTGATAACTCTTTGTACATCGACATCAGTCATACTAGGATAAATCGGTAAACTGACAGCTCTTTGATAAGCATCTAAAGCTATTGGAAAATCTGTTGGTTTAAAATTATATCTTTCACGCCAATAAGTATGCAAATGCAATGGAATGAAATGTACACTAGTACCGATACCAGCTTCTTTCATCCGTTCTATAAAAGAATTACGATCTATATGCAACTCTTCTAATTTCAATTGAATAACATATAGATGCCAAGCATGAGTGCTATCTGGATATTGATATGGAATACGCATTGGCAAATCAGCAAAAGCTTGATTATACTGCTCTGCTATTTCAGTCCGGCGTTGTAAAAAATTGTTGACCTTGCGAAGTTGTTGAATGCCTAAAGCTGCTGCAATATCATTCATATTATATTTGAAACCAGGAGCTATTATATCGTAATGCCAAGCTGGCATATTGGAAGCACTACGATTAAATACATCTTTACTAATTCCATGTAAACGTAAAGCTTGCATATGTTTTGCGTAATCTGAATTGGCAGTCACTATCATCCCACCTTCTCCAGTAGCAAGTGTTTTAGTTACATAAAAGCTATACACTGTAATATCACCTAATGTACCAACCGCTCTTCCTTTATAATAGGTTGGCAGTGCATGAGCAGCATCTTCAACTACTTTTAGAGAATATTGCTTAGCTAAAGCTAAAATAGTATCCATATCATTAGCTTGTCCAGCAAAATGTACTGGTAAAATAGCTTTAATTCCATTATTAATTTCTAAGGTTTTGGCTACTTGTTGGACATCTATATTAAATGTATTTGGATCAATATCAACAAATAATGGTTCTGCTCCTAAATAACGGATTACTTCTGCGGTTGCAGTAAAAGTATAAGGTGTGGTAATAATTTTATCACCTGGTTGAATACCTATGGCTTCAAGAGCTAGATGTAATCCAGCAGTGCAAGAATTAACTGCTAATGCGTGAGGTATGCCAATAAAATTAGCAAATTCCTCTTCAAAATATTTAGTTTTTGGCCCACTTGTCAGCCAACCAGAACGTAATGTATCAACGACTTCATTAATTTCTTCTTCACCAATACATGGCAATGCAAACGGTAAAAATTTCTCATTCACCTTAATATGGCTCCAGTTTATAATTTAAGATAGCTTAAGCTATTATACATCATTATCCTCTATATTTTAACTAGCTTATAGCATTCTGTATATATGAAGGAATCTGTTTATGGTTAGAATTCTAATTCATAGAAGCAGAAATTTGTTATACTTAATTATTAGTTGCCTATATGGAATGAAAATCTTAATAATTTATTATTCCATATTTTTTTGATAACTTCTTCTCAATAATTAGTAGCAATTTTTTATCAACAAAATAATTTTATAATAAAATGAAACTACAAATCTTATTTTTATCATTAATTGTATCACTGTCAGTAACAGCTGAAATTACTACTGATGGCAGTCTAGGCCAGCAAATCAATCTACCTGGTCCTAATTTTCAAATCACTCCGGATTTAGGTCAGCAGCATGGTAGTAATCTTTTCCATAGCTTTCAAGATTTTAATTTGAATAGTTTGGAAAGTGCTACTTTTTCTGGAGCAAACAATGTCCAAAATATTCTTAGCCGAGTAACTGGTGGTAATCCTTCCAATATTGATGGCTTAATTCGCTCAACAATTCCCAATGCTAATTTTTATTTCCTCAATCCATATGGAATTATGTTTGGACCAAATGCCAGATTAGATGTGCAAGGTTCTTTTCATACTAGCACTGCTGATTATTTGCGGTTGGGAAATTCAGGACGTTTTGCTGCTCGTAATATTAATAATAGTTTATTAACCATTGCTCCAGTGACAGCATTTGGTTTTCTTGATGCTCCAGCCCCAATAACAATCACTGGTTATGGTAATGTTGCCACAGATACTACTAATTTATCTAGTAATTATGATTTGTCTTTTATTGGTGGTCAAATTACGATTAAAAATGGCACCTTTACCACAACAGTTGATAAAAGAGGCAGAGAATCAGCCATAAGTTCACCATTATTATCAGCTCCAAATATTAATCTGATAGCAGTGAATAGTAATGGAGAAGTAACTAATTTCGATACAAGTTCATTCAATCAATTAGCAAATGTATCTATTCAGGAAAATTCATTATTACAAGGAAATGTAACTATTCGTGGTAACAAATTTTTATTAGATAATAGTAGTATCCAAGCCAATAATTTAATTGGAATAACTAATATTCAAGCGAAAAATGTGCAATTAAATAATGCTAATCTTATTTCTACTACAAATACTGCTATTAAAGCCAGTGATATAAAAATTCAAACTAGTGAATCTATTAATATAACAGACAGTACTATCAAATCCAAAAATTATAATTCTGGCATAGGTGGCAATGTAATTTTGATCGCTAATAAAGCAGTTAACTTAACAGATAGTACAATATTGGTTAATAGTGAAAGCCAGAATATTGATGCTGGAAAAGGTGGTAATCTTACTATTATAGCTAAAGATATTACTATTTCTGGAAAGTCTATTAATCTAGGAGTGCTTGGCAAAGGAGATGGTGGTAATATAACATTTACAGCAAAAAATTCTATTAATCTTGTTGATAATGTTCATGTTTATATTGACGCTTATTTAGGTAGTGGCAATGGTGGGGAACTCAATTTTACCAGTAAAGATATTGTATTGTTGGATGGAGCTTTTATTGATGGTGGAACTAAAAATATTTCTGGTAATGCTGGTAATATAAATATTGATGCTAGTGGTGATATTACTATTGCAGGAGCTAGTCAAGAAGGCAAAGGTAGAGCTAGTGCTATAATGTCCGGTTCTTTACCATTTGCGGATGGTATACAAGGTGGTAATGGAGGAACGATCACTATAAAAGCTAACAATTTATTACTTAAAGATGGTGGTTTGATAAATAGTAACTCTACTGCTTTTTATAATAATCGTAGTGGTAATGCTGGTAAAATTATTATTCAAGTAAATGAAGAAACTAAGCTATCTGGAGTTAATCCTTATGGTGAAACTGAGGATGGATTTGGTTCTGGCATTTATGCTAAAACTATAGGTATAGGCGATTCTAATGGTAAAAGTGGGCAAATTGATTTACAAACTGGCAGTTTGATAATTGAACAAGGTGCTGTTATTAAAAGTGATACCAATAGTACTACTAAAGGAGGAGATATAAATATTATAGTTCGTGATAATATTCTGATAACAGGTGATGCAACTAAAGTAATTTTAAAAGAAGCAGCTATGCACCAATTATTGTATTTATCTGAATTTGCCCCGCAAAACTATAATAAATCTAATAGTGGAATTTATGCTCGTTCTAATGGAACTGTTAGTAATAGTGGTAATAGTGGTTCTATAAATATTACTGCCAAAAGCTTAACTATTAATAATAATGGTACAATTTCTACTTCCAGTAAAGGTGGTGGTAATGCTGGCAATATTAAACTATTAGTAGATCAA
The DNA here is from genome assembly GCA_045046925.1 of Candidatus Marithrix sp. Taxonomy (GTDB): domain Bacteria; phylum Pseudomonadota; class Gammaproteobacteria; order Beggiatoales; family Beggiatoaceae; genus DRQV01. The sequence continues at coordinate 4,501 of JASFYV010000119.1, forward strand.
TTAAAATTAACTAAAGGTTCTATTTCCTCAGAAAGCCAGTTTGATAATATCAGCTCTGCTACGATGTTAAGTAAAGGTGATGTTGTAATAGTTAAAAATGTTGATGGTAAGAATGCTTATTATATTAATGTTAATTCAGGTTTAATTCGTTTTAATCCTATTTCTAAAGTTGCTAATATAGAAGAATTAAACCAATTGAGTAAAAAATATGTGTTATCTAATGGTGATATAGTAGAAGTTGCTGATATTGGTAATAATCAATCTGGTCGTTATATTTATAACATTTTATATGGTTTTTTAGAAAATTGGGTAAAATTTGATAAAAATGATCCTAACTCACTAACTTTTAATAATAAAGAAGAAATATATAATTACAATGGTTGGTATCCACCAGAAAATCCTCCTCCTTATGCTCATGGTCAAATTATGAATTTGGAGAATGGGGAAACTTTTGTATATTATACTAATGTAGATCCATTCACACCTGGTTATAATTTTGGAACTTCATTACAAGTCAATTCATTTAATATTTCCAGTTTGGCAGAATTAGAACAGTTAAAAAGTAAGTCAATACTACAAAATGGTAGTTTAGCAAACTTAAACGTGGGTGGCCAATTATCTAGATTTTTTTATTATGATAAGCAATGGATTAAATTTAACAATACTCATACAGTTGCTAACGTTGGAGCGATGAATGAATTAGTTAAAGCTCAAGTCGGCCATGTAAAACAAAACATGATTTATACTGGAGAACGATGGATTCCTTTGCATAATACTAATAAAACTGTAAATAGCTTAGAAGAATTACAATCAGTGAACAATGGTGATTTGGTTAGTGTAGCAGATAATACGTTTTTCTATGTTGATGGCAAATGGATACAACAAGTAAAAGGTGGTAATGCTGGACAAATTGAACTTACAATAATTGATGGAATTAATTTAATCAATAACAGTTCGATTACCACTGAATCAATAAGTGCTGGTGGTGGTGAAATTAACATTCAAGTTACTAATTTAGCTCAAATAGCAAATAGTAAAATTACTACTAGCGTTAAAGAAGGTTCTGGTAATGGTGGCGATTTGACTGTTAAAAATCCTAAATTTATCGTGCTAAATCAAGGTAAAATTATTGCCCAAGCTAATAAAGGTAATGGTGGCAATATTAATCTTGTTTCAGAAAGAATTATAGATTCTCCAGGCAGTATAGTAAGTGCTTCTTCTAAATTAGGAATTGACGGCGAAATTAAAATTGATTCTCCAGATATGGATATGGAAGGTTTTCTAGTAATATTGCCTGGTGGATTTGTTGAAAACAATAATTCAATTAGAAAGCCTTGTAGTATGAGAGGAAGTAGTTTTGTTGTACAGAATTTAATTGGTAGTTCTCAAACTCCTTATGATTATCAAGCTGCACGTTATTTGCCTAAAAACAAGAATGAGGTTGCAGCTATTAAAAATCTACCAGAAAAATTAGCTTATGTGAATTGTAAGCGAGATAATATTAAGTGAATGGATTACCTTTACATATTATAATATTTTTCGATTGAGTGAAGTATATTTTACTTGTTTCGGGAATGGAGCGAAGCGTATTTCCCGAAACCATACTGTCATAAAATTGTAAATAAATTATGAAATGGAAAAACTATTATTAACCAAATACCATTTATTTCTTTATAATCCAGTACATGCTTAGTTAATGCCTGAACCATCAGCATATCGGTTTTCGAGTTATTTGTTATCAAGGTGAGTTAGGTATGCTTCCCATTGAAGCAACAATTTTGAAGGATGGAATGTTTCGGGAAATACGCTTCGCTCCATTCCCGAAACAACAGTTATACTTTTAATCATTAATTCAATGATATCGTTGCACTAGCTAACATCAGTTAACTATTTAAAAATAAATTAGTAATAAATCTATATGGGAAATTAGCAAAAATGAGTAAAAAATTACTTAAATCTACCGCGATGGTAGGTGGATTAACATTGATTTCCCGTATCTTGGGTTTTACTCGAGACGTTGTGATTGCCCATATATTTGGAGCAAGTGTTAGTACTGATGCTTTTTTGGTGGCATTTAAAATTCCTAATTTTATGCGACGATTGTTTGCTGAAGGTGCTTTTTCCCAAGCGTTTACTCCAATATTAAGCGAATATCAAACTCAACGTGGGAAAACTGAAGTTAAACATTTAGTAGATCATGTAGCTGGCAATTTAGGTGGAATTTTATTCTGGATTACAGTAATTGGAGTAGTGATAGCACCTATATTAGTAATGATATTTGCCCCAGGTTTTATCCAATATCCAGAAAAATTTGATTTAGCAGTGGAAATGTTACGCATTACTTTTCCATATTTATTGTTTATAGCTTTAACCGCATTTGCTGGAGCAGTATTAAATACTTACGGCCAATTTGCTATTCCAGCTATTACCCCAGTATTTTTAAATTTATGTTTAATTTCATCGGCTTTATGGCTCACTGCTTATTTTGAAAAACCAATTATAGCACTAGCTTATGGAGTATTAATTGCTGGTATAGTTCAACTAACTTTTCAATTACCATTTTTATATCGACTAAAATTATTACCCAGACCACGTTTTAACCGCCACGATGAAGGAGTTAAACGGATTCACCATTTGATGATTCCAGCATTGTTTGGAGTATCAGTATCCCAAATCAACTTATTAATGGATACCTTAATGGCCTCTTTTTTGGTTACTGGCAGTGTTTCATGGTTGTATTATTCAGACCGTTTAATGGAATTTCCAGTGGGGGTTTTTGGATTAGCTTTAGCAACTGTAATGTTACCGAATTTATCCAGAGCTATAGCTCGTGATGATATTAATAGTTATAACAATACTTTAGACTGGGCATTACGTTGGGTATTTTTGATTGCTACTCCGGCCATGTTTGGTCTGATGATTTTATCTGGGCCAATTTTAGCCACTTTATTTTATGGTGGAGAATTTACCGACAGCGACATAATCAAGACTAATTACAGTTTAATGGCTTATGCTACTGGATTATTAGGTTTTATCTTAATTAAAGTATTAGCTTCTGGTTTTTATTCCAGACAGGATACTCGTACCCCAGTTAAAATTGGAGTTATTTCGATGGTTACCAATATTGTACTAAACTTAATTTTAATTTGGCATTTAGCTCATATAGGTTTAGCCTTAGCAACTTCAGCCGCTGCATTATTGAATGCTTCATTATTATATCGTGGCTTACGCAAGCAAAACTTATTTCAACCACAAGTTGGATGGAAATTATTGTTATTACGAATTTTTTTAGCAAATATAAGTATGGCTGTTTTATTATGGTGGGGCAGTGATTATTTATCCGTTTGGTTTACTATGACTGTATTAGAAAGAGTATATAATTTGTTTGGTTTGATAATAATTGGAATGTTAACTTATGTAAGTTGCTTATTTATATTTGGTTTACGAATTCGGCATATTAGTTTGAACACAGATGATTCCAAACTAGATAATATTTAGTACATCATCAAAATTGGTAGTGGGCTTCGAATATTAAGTGCTAGATAAAAGGCCGGAGCTTTCCAAAGGAGTTTGACTAAATTTTAAGCAAAACATTATGCTGTTTTTTTACATATTTTTGGGAAGTGTATAAATCTATTTTTCCTTCCAAAAGACACAAATCTGTAGGAAAAGAAACCAACCGTATTGAACGCTTTAATTGTAATATGAAACAACGGATTTCACGTTTGGTTCAGAAGACTCTTTCTTTTTCCAAAAAATTGTCAAATTATATTCATATATAAATTTCTTTAAAATATTAAATCAGGCCTTCCTAACCCGGAAGACCCAACCAAAAAATTACAACAACGGCACAATCAACAATATTAATAATCTTAATCAATGAGTTAATATCTGAGCCAGCAGTATCCTTGTACGGATCACCATCTTCAATATTTAGAACAAAACCAATACACTTTCATGCCATTGAATGGAACGGATTGGTCGGCTGGAATTGTAACTTTTTTCTTGATAGGTGGCATGTTTCATACCTAATTTGGTAAGTTTATAATGCAGATGTTTATTGTTGTCTCGATATGGAGTTTGTAGTTTTAATTCAGTTAATTTTAGGTTGGCTTGTCTGGAATTTCTTAGCCTAGTGCGTTTAGCTATTAAGGTTGGATTTAATGATTGTACTTCAGCTTCAATAACTTCAGTTTTTACATTCCATTCTTGTAAAGCGTTATATCTAAATCTATCTTTAAGAGTATTATTTAGAGCAGTCCGTTTAGCTTCTCCAGTGATGCCAAAGCTTTCTAATAAATCAGAGTTGATTTTGGCACATTCTGCCATTGTTTGAGTTGGTTCGGGTTTTATTGATACTGAGCCTTTGGTTAGGAGTTCAAATACCCATTCGCTTACCATAACTGCAAATTCAGGGCTACACCAAATGGCTAAATGGATTGAGGCTTTAGGGTGTATCCAAGTTCCGCCATAACATCCTGTTTTTACTTCGATAATTTTAATTACGGGAATTCCCGTTTTTAAACTATAGGCATCAAAATATTCTTGTGTAGATTTAAGTCGATGGTAATCATTTAGTTTTTTACCAGTAGCCTTGGTTAAACTATAGTGTTTACCGCTTGTGTAAGTGACAATTTCATAGATAGTGATTGATAGAATTTTGTGCATCATCAAGATTGTTTCCAAAGCATCGGCAATGGTTTGATAGAGTTCTTCTGTATTAGATATAGCAAAACCAGTATAAAATGATTAAATATTATAGAGAGTAAAAAGGTCATAGAACAATTGCTTTCGAATAGCCTTAGTTTGTGCCTGTGTTCAATAGGATTAAGCTGTGGCGAATAAGGTGGTAAAAATAGAAGAGTATGACCAGCCTCACGTATAGAATTTTGAATATCAAGTCGT
>JASFYV010000120.1:0-9466 GCA_045046925.1 Candidatus Marithrix sp.
TCTGTTTTATTTGTAACTATTTAAATTAAATAAATATGAAGGCTAAAATTTCATTATTATTAACGGTTTTGTATTTCCCTGTGCTATTGTTTGCACAAAAAGATACAAGTTCAATAATTTTAAATGAAGTTATTATTTCTACAGAAAGACTTGAACAAAACATTCTTAAAATACCTGCTTCCATTACAGTATTAAATAAAAGCTCAATAAAGAATGAAGCTTTAAGTTCTATTGATGATGTTTTAAAAAACACTATGGGAATTAATATCTTCCGACCATTAGGAATGTATGGGCAAAGCAAGGTGAGTATGAGAGGTTTAGGAGGGAACGAACAAGGCAGAGTTTTGGTTTTACAAGATGGTGTTCCTATTAACAGTTCAGACTTAGGTGGTGTTAACTGGAACAGAATAAGCCCTTTATCAGTTTCTAAAATTGGAAGTGATGATTTTTCATATACAGTGGCCGATGAAGAAAATACAATTTTCTTTACATCATATAAATCCATCACTTCCAGTAAAGATAATGTACTGTTAATGTTATTCTGATAGTATTTTAATGGATATTTTACACTTTCACTTACTGATTTAAATCCAGCAAAATGTATAACAGAGTCAATCTTGTGATATGAAAATATTTCTCTCATCTGTGTTATATTGCAAATGTCTATAATATAACATGATATAGAACATTTGCATATTTTTTCCAGTTTATATAATGTATCTATGTTTGAATTTGATAAATTATCAACTATAACTATATTTTTACCTGATGAAATCAAACTGATAACTGTATGAGATCCTATATATCCAAGACCACCGGTAATCAGAATTGACATTCTTTTAATTTATTTATAAATAAACATATCAATTGTTATAATAAAATGACAGAGCAAATACTTATAACTTCACATGAGTATTTTAACGGAGTTAATCCATATCTAAATATACCAAAGAAGTATTTAGATATAATTTTATCAGGAAGAGACGTTAAGTTTGTGGGTTCTACTCAAATAATAGCAGAACAATTATTTGAATATGATAGTATCTTTCCAGCGTTTATTGAGGATATAATAGATAATTTTTTTACAGTGATTGACCAGTTAGAAATTTATCAAGTTTTAGCATATGGAGCCATTTATGGAGTTGATTACTCTCGGTTAGTTACAAATAGTCAGTCTGAATTAAGGGCCTACACATTCATATCATTATCTATAAAATATGATATCGACTTTATAAGTTTCAGTGATGACTTAGATTTATTACGGAGACGTAGTTTAGAATCAATCGCAATCCAAATTTGCGTTGATCCGGATATTGTCAAAGTCTTATATCCCACTGATTTAGTTAAAATTATTAATGAGCGCAGTTTTAACGCGCCCAATATTGATAAAATAGAAGCAGCCTCTAAGCGATATAAAATTATGGTCGAACATAAATACAAAAAAATATTAAAGGATTTATATTTAGATTTAATTGATGCTTCATATAATCCACCAACTGATTTAGAAATTCTAATTTCAGAATTATCAGAAGATACCGCAGAATCAACTATTCAAAAGTTAGGAATGGTGGTTCCCACTATCTTTAAAAATGACAAACTTACTTATATTGAAAATAATATTGTTGAATATATATACAGTTATAACAACAAAAAATATAAACAAATTAGTTTAACTGCAGCTGTAAAAAAATTAAAGATAAATAGACATGATTATACTATTGTGGGTTATTTAACTAGATTATCAGATAAAGAAATTATTAATTATTTAGGAGTATATATCCCATTTAGAAGCCGGGATGATTTAGTATCTAAATCGCTATCTACATTACACGTTCCACAGTTTATGTACCCGTTATCAAATATTGACAAATATTCAATTAACAGTGAAACTTTACTAGGCACTCCAGTTTCAGAATTATCAATTATGTTTTGCTATGGAACATGTACTAAGTATTATACATATGAAGTTGAAGAATTATTAGCATCATTTCATGTGAGTGACGACGGTACTTCAAATTTTAGACGACCTGAAGATATAACTACTAATTTTAGTGTCTCAGATATTAAAGAATTATTGATCTTGTTGGATAAATTTGCTGGTGCTCCAAATGTAAATACATTAATTAGTAGAATTAATCAAATTATAATTGAAATTCACGATCGAAGTGAATATGATAATGAAACTATCGAAAAATTCAAAAGATTGACAGATGAGTCAAAGGAATATGTACATAAGATACTTCATAATTTTTTCATTGCTGGAATGTACATGAGGAGATGGAAAGGCCCAGGATATCCATATCCATTAAAACGTAATGAAACTATTGTAGATACTGACTTTTTTCAAATCAAGTTAGATGTAGAAATAAATAATATAATGAAATTGATAGATGAAATGCCTATTGAAGCTCACGATTTTGTTTCTAATATTAGGGTATGTACTTACGGAAAGGATGGTAAAATTGATAAATGTACTAACAGATTAAGTGTAGAATGGAATAAGGTTTTGAAACGTATATCTTGTATTAGAGTGGCTAGCGCTTATTTTGTAGGTACAGGATACCATTTTCTAAGAATATTATTTTCAGAAACTATTCCAGGTGTTGATGATTCAAATATAGATTCTATAACTTAACTTTATTTTAATAAAGTTAAATGAGCCGTGAAGAATGTGTGATCGTCTCAGAACCAGATCCAAGGAGTAATTTAAAATTAAATAATCCTGGTGATCCCGATAGTAATACAGTTCATAAATATGTATCTATAGGACTATCACCTGCATATTCTGTAACTGTTCATAAAAGAACATTTGACCTAGGATTATTTATGTTATTATTTATTGGTACAGGTGTAATAGTCCTAGCAATTGGATTTACCTTTTTCTTCATCAATGAATCTAATAAAATAAAGACATTACCTCCACTCCCAAAAACAAGTCAAAGTGATATAGTCACATCAAATACTGGTGGAACTGGATGGATTAGCCAAGGAGATTATACAGATCATGGAATTTGTCAGCCACAATTCTATGGTCATAATTGTGAAAGAGAAAAGCACAATAAGAGATATTTCTCAGTTGGTAACCCTGATGTAGATAATACAAAATTTAATGTTATTGACACATTTATATCAGATGGTAAATCATTTAATAGAAATAATGACGTCAATACGTGTTCTAGCGTTTGTGACAGAAATAAAGATTGTTCAGGATTCCTATATGAAGATAAACAATGTACATTATTGTCAGGATTTATTGAAACTGATAACATTCCGTACTATGAAAATTCCACATTATATATGAAGGATTCTAAAAATATACATTTTAAGAATCATATATTTATTGGTGAAATGCCTACATCATTTCCTCCCAGATATTGGTTAACACCATCAGGGATGGGATATCGTAGATTATCAATTGGAAAAGTTAATAAATTAGATTTTTTTCCAGAATATATAGTAAATCATACTGATAGAAATGCTATATATTCACTAGAGAATTTTGATAAATCACAAGTAGATATCATTAAAAAAGACAAAAATAACTATATCCATAAGAATGGTGATAAATTAAAATTACCATCACATTGGAAATATCAACTTCCAATTTACGTATTATATTACTAAGTATAATACTCAAAAACTAATATTGATATATTAGTTTTAAAAAATAATTAATCTTGTTGGCGTATAACACTAGTTCTGCAAAATGGACAAGTTTCGCTAGTTTGTCTCCAAGATTGAATGCAATTTCTACATATCAAATGACTGCAAGGATTATATTTCATATTTACATTTTCTGAAAAACAGACATCACACAATTCATCACTGTCAACTTTCGAACAATCAATATCAAATATACCATTATTTAACATATAATCTTTGACACTTTCAAGTGTTAATAAAAATTCAATTATATCATTATGATCATTTTCATGTGCAAGCCGAAGAGCTTTATTGTTTTTATCAACTGGATTAACACTTGTTAATCCAGCTAAATATTTTACAATGTCTAAATTGCCGTACCTGCTTGCTTCAGAAAAAGCTTCATTAGCACTATCTTGAATATCAACACTTGAAAGTTCTGCTAAATATTTTACAATGTCTAAATAACCATACTTACTTGCTTCAATAAAAGCGGTACCAGCTTTTTCTTGAATATCAACACTTGGAAGTTCTTCTAAATATTTTACAATGTCTAAATAACCAGCCTTGCTTGCTTCAATAAAAGCGTTTTGGAGATCATATGAATTTGCGGTATGTAAATTAGCTAAATATTTTACCATTTCTAATTTCCCCAATGAACTTGCATATGAAGCAAAATAAAATGGTATATACGTTGGTGTATCATACAATTCATCCATATATTTTAAAATATCTAACCGTTCATATTTGATCGTTTTCCTAATGGCTCGGGCGTATTTATTATCATCTTCGAAAAAATTGACCAATGATAATAAATATTCTACAATTTCTAAATAATCTCCCTTGATAGCTTCATTTAAATACTCAAAAATATCTGAATCCTCATATCCTGTAGTAGATATTAGAGCCTTTAATATTTCTAGATATCCATTTTTTGATGCTAATATAGCTGAATCATAAAAATCATTCGGATCATTAAAATTTTCGAGTGATAATAGAAGTTTTACAATTTCTATTTTTCCACTCTTGACTGCCTCGTTGATAAATGATCTAATATTAGATCTTCTATTGATTTTAGAAATCAAATTAATTAAATATCCTACAACTTCAGTTTGACCTGTTTCAATTGCTGGGGTAACAAAATTTACTACTAAATGGTCATCCAAAGAGGGTACCCGACTGATTAGAAATTTTACAATATCAAGATGTCCATTTTTACTTGCTTGAATAATAGCTTCATAATTTTTATCATTTGAATTAACAGAATCTAAACTAGCTAGGTACATTACAACATCAAGATGCCCATTTTTACTCGCTTGAATAATAGCCTCGTTATGATGATCTCCAGCATTTACATCATCCAAACTGGCAAGGAATTTTACAATTTTCAAACAACCATTTTCACTTGCTGAAATAATAAATTGATTATTATTAGCTCCAGCGTCCTCAAGATATTCTATACTAGGAAAATTAGCCAAACTGCAAATATTATCACTCGGTCCAATGTATTTAATTTTCCTAATTTTCATTCTAATATGATCAATAATATTATCAAGATTTTCAATAATAACTACTCGGCTTGTTGTAGTTTTATTCAAAGAAGTAACTGCTGTTTCTAGAGTTTGAGACAGAACCGATCTTTGGGGAACTGGAGATTTAATTCTAGATGATGGATTTTTAAGTACATTAATAGCTTTATCAAAATTAGATCTATCTAGACTTGCAATATAGTATTCTTGTGATCTGATATGATTTTCAGTTAAACTTGATTCTGGAATAATTCTAGTTCCATTTCCGATATCATCAAGGTTTGTAACATCTAATATTCGATCTTTATCACTAGCTTCTCTGTGGCGACTTCTTAATCTTGTCGAACCTTTATTATCCATTTTTATATCATATATTATATAAAAGTTTTAAAAATTAACTTCGACAAATAGGACATTTTCGCAAATATTCTTCATTTTTAAACTGGATAGCACTAAGATCATCCAATCTATCAAGTTCTGAATCCCATTCTTTAATAAGAGGATATTCATTTATGTCAAATTCTGTATGTGGATCTTCATATCTTAGCTGTATGTCTTCAGAATATGGAAATGGTGGCTGTTTGATTTCCTGACCATAATAACATCTCTTAAAACAGCTAAGACATACAGTATGGTCACATCTTGGTTGAGAAACACTTTTAGATATTTTCAAACATATAGGACATTCAGATAGGTCTGAGAATATTAGCTCACCCTTTCCTGTATATTTTTTATCTCCGCTAGACCAAGTACCAAACATACAATCACAATTAGTGCAAATATAAAGGCCTTTACAATTATACCACCATGACGGTAAAACTCCACCACATACATCAAAATTTTTACACTTAAACGATGTACCGTCATTATCGTTATATGGGTCAACGGTCAAATTGTTTGATTCATAATCTAGATCTCTTGGCATTTTTGATTTTGTAAAAAAGATGGATATTTTAATTTGTCAAGAAATGCTGATTTTTAATTCATTTCTTGACAAATTAAAATATCACAATTGATTAAGTTATTAACAACTAATAGTTAATAAATATACTTTATAATAATTTTAAATATGAATGAAGAATCCGATTTATTTGTAATTAAATTGTTGCTCGGTACTGGTTATCAATTAAATGACGAATTATATTATCTAGCAGCTGCTAATGGACATTTAAAAATATTAAAATATTTACAATCTTTAAATATTTTTAAATATCATGATGACTTATGTTATATAGCTTCAAAATATGGACATTCACAAGTACTGGATCATCTCATTAAGAATGGTTGTAAATTGAATAAAACGTCAGAATATGATCCAGTACTTGCAGGACACTTAGAAATGGTGGATTTTATGAAAAGTAACCCAATATACCACTAATAAGAAGACAACGGACGAAATTAAATTGTCATGTATCTTATAATGTTAAGGTTGGTCCAAGTTTGATACAGAGTGCAGGAAATGGGGTATTGGAACAATAATCATATATCTTGTCCATATTGTCGAACAATTGTTATATAAAAAGTTTTAAAAAACTTTTATTTTAAGAGTTATATATTCAATAAAGATTGAATATATTTATAATTGTAAATTTAATTTACTTACTTGAATTTGGGGAGGGGTTTAGCCAAAGCTTTTCCGACTCCTTTAACAGCTTTACCCGTTTTTTCAACAACGACTCCAGGGAGTTGCAAAGTCTTGCTAACTAGGCCATCGGATCCATAAGAGCCACTCTTGTATGAGCTGTTATTGCACATATCATCGTTGCACATGGTATGATCTCCATCATTATGCATCTTGTACATTTTGGGCAAGGCGTTCATACCTTGCTCTCCGCAGCAATCAGATGCTCCTTCAAGTTCTTTAAGAGCATGTTGAGGATTCAACCCATGAGCATTGAGGTACATCAAAGCATCACTTTCAAGAGTATGTTGGAAATGATGATCCTTAATCTTGATCTTATAATGCTTTTCTTTCACAACAGCACCACAATCATCTCGCACCTTTTCGCCACAAGCGTCCAAAACATCTCGTTCTCCGCACATGACATCCTTGCAGCATTCATTTTGAACGGTCTTTCCACAGTCATCTTTCAAAGATTTACATCCATCCATTTCCAACATGCGGTATGCAAGGGCTGCAACCAAAGCTCCTAGAAGAGGACCAACAATGTAAATCCAAACAGTTCCTAGGTTATCAGAGAAGATAGCGGGTCCAAATGATCTTGCAAAATTAGTAGAAGCACCAGTCAATGGGAATGCCATGAGCATATCGGCGGCCAACACCAAACCAATAGCCAAGCCAGAAATAACTGCAAGCATGGGGCGCTTAGTAACTACCAAAATAGTCAATACCAAAAAGAATGTAATAAATGCTTCAAGGAGAATGGCTCTCCAAGAATCAGTGTTTGTGAGAGAACCAACAGAAGGTCCAGAGTTTCCGAAGAGATACAAAACCAGTCCAGCTGCAGCAATACCTGCGGTGATCTGAACAATCCAATATCCCAACATGAGCAACCAATTCATGCGTCCAGCAACAGCCATACCAAAGGATACTGAAGGATTAACATGGGCACCAGAATAAGATCCAAAGGTGTAAATAATTGCAGTAAGAATGAAACCAAAAGCTAAACTAACACTAACAAGGTTGCCACCCTGAGCACTACTAAGAGCTACAGCTCCTGCACCGATTGTGACAAGAGTAAAGGTACCGATAAATTCGGACAACAACATTTTCCAAATTGATTTATGCGAATTCAAATACATATTTTAAATTGCTATTTAAATAATATTAGAAAAAAATTTTATTTTTAAATTTATCAAATAATCAATAACATATTAAATAAAAATAAATATTATTTATAATATTTTATTTAATATGCTGTTAATCTTAAATTTTTGGCAATTTAAGATTTAGTTTTAAAAATCTAAATATATTAAGGTGTACTTTTTAGATTTTTAAAGTTTATAGTATAAGTATTTGCTATGATGAGTATTCAGTTTACCATTGACTTTTAAAAATTAGAACACAAAGTCACCAACCAAACCCATCGAGGCGTTAGTTGGGGTTATAGTTTCTAATTCCTGAATCTGTTGTGGGTCCAGGTCATCATGATTATATATAGTACCAACTCCAAACCTGTTATTAAGTTTTTCACATGGGTGTGATTTTGAGTAAATCACAGGTTCTTTATCAATAAAATAATCATCTGAACAAATATTATATTTAGGAACAACTTTGAATTTACACATTGAACATTGTTTTTGATAAATACTAATTACGTCTTGACAAAATGTACATCTTGTTTTATATATGCATCTTTTACACCTAGTAAAATGCTTTTTAACTTTATTACTACAACAAAAACATACACCATAGCGACAGTCATTGCATAGGTTGTCTTTTCTATTCTGATGTGGTTTAGAACATTTTTCACAAGTTCTTCCAGACTTCTCCATACATCTATACATGCAGCAGTTACCAACCACAACTATTCGATCAATCCTACCATCAGATTTACGAGTAACTGTATGAATTTCATGATCTGGTAATTTTTCATTTGATGGATCATCCATGGGTATTGAAATAAAACAATTTTCGACAATTGGGTGATTACATGCACAATTTATCACATCTGGTGGAAATTCACTATCGTCTGTATATATTAAATTGAAATAATTTAAACGGCTTCCCCATCTTCCACCAGAATAACACCATTTTTCTCTCAAATTATATGGATGGACTTTTTCATTTGTCCACATACCTATTTCTAGGCTATTTTCACACAGCGGTTGTATATCATCAATTGTAGAATCTCCAAATGATTCTACATTTTCACTATCAACTTCAAGGATATCAGTCATAACCAAAGTTATTTTTGACAATTGAAGAATGTTTAGTTTTTAAAAATTCAATTTCTAGAATTATATTTCATGGAAACTGTTTTACAGAAAATCCATAAATTATAATTGACTTGAAAATTCCATGATACTTTTTACTGTATATGATTATTATAAATTATATTCTGTAAAAAGTTTATGGAATCATAGAATTTATAGAATTATATTTTCTGTAAAAAGTTTATAGAGAAATCCATAAATTCTACGATTCCATGATACTTTTTCTAGAAACTAACTGTATATGATTATTATAAATTATATTCTGTAAAAAGTGTCATGGAATCATAGAATTTAAACTAACTGTATATGATTATTATAAATTATATTCTGTAAAAAGTTTATGGAATCATAGAATTTCTAGAATTATATTTTCTGTAAAAAGTTTATAGAGAAATCCA
>JASFYV010000121.1:0-15368 GCA_045046925.1 Candidatus Marithrix sp.
TTTCGCCAGTACTAGATTGTTGAATATCGATGAATCCTAAATCTAAAATAACTTTAACAGAACCAGTTGCAATTTTTTTTGAGATACCGCATTGGTCGGCAATTTTATCTATTGAGATTTGGCATTCATCAAAGTTTGCGTTGGCAATAATACATAAATAAACTGCAACTTCTTTAGGTTTTAATTTTCCACCCCAAACATCGAATAGATTTTTATGTATGTAAGAAAAACCATTATTGGAAAAAGAACCATTTTTACGTCGGTCTGTAATTTTCATAATATCCTGCCATAAGGTAATTTAAGTAAGGTCGGTGAAGAAAAGCGTAATCGCATAGGCATTAACTTAATGGGAATTGCTATAATCTTTTATAAAGCTGATTTTAACGCTCGACGGATTAAAATTTCACTGGTCATGCCTTCTTCAGCTACAGCATTTACCCAGTGATTGGCATCATTTGGTTTATAGCCCAACGCAATTAATGCACTGATAGCATCCGCTATAGGATTGGTATTTTTAGTAACTAAAGTATTAATTGGTTTGACAATTGAATGAGTAGTATCACTATTTTTTAAATAATCTCGCATTTCGATCACTAAACGTTCAGCAGTTTTTTTGCCAACTCCTGGAATCCGTTTAAGTTGAGTTATATCATTGTCATGAATGCACTGCACAAAAGTGTTTAATTCCATTGAGGATAAAATACTCAAGGCTAATTTAGGGCCAACTCCAGTAATCCGAATTAAATTACGAAATAATTCTCGCTCTGAAGCTACTAAAAATCCATATAAAACATGAGCATCATCACGAATACTGAGATGGGTTAATAATTTTACTTCAGTATTTATATCTGGTAAATTATAAAAAGTCGACATTGGAGCCGAAACTTCATAACCAACTCCATTAACTTCAATGACTAATAAAGGGGCTTGTTTTTCTAGTATTATTCCACGTAAACTACTGATCATTATATATGTTGAAGATGACAAAGAGCTACAGCTAAAGCGTCGGCCGCATCAGCTTGAGGGGTTTGAGGGAGAGCCAGCAATACTTTTACCATATGTTGTACCTGAATTTTATCAGCATGCCCTTTACCGACCACGGCTTGTTTAATTTGGGTGGGAGCATATTCATATACTGGTAAATTATTTTGCACACAAGCAACGATAGCTGCTCCTCTAGCTTGACCTAATTTTAAGGCTGAAGCAGCATTGCGGTGCATAAAAACTTGTTCAATTGCTGAAATATTAGGTTGATACTGTTCAATAATTTGAGTTAAATTGATATAAATCTCTTTTAAACGTAATGGCATAGAATCTGATTTTATGCGTATGCAACCACTAGTAATATATTTGGAATTACGCTTATTAATCTCAATTATACCAAATCCAGTCAACCTAGAACCTGGATCAATACCCAAAATGCGTTCAATCATTATTGTAATAGAGCAATTCGTTGTTCTCCAGCTTGAATATGAGCCTGTAAAATATTTTGAAATATAGCCGGGTCTTTTATATGAGTCATTTCACCTGGACGTGGAAAATGTAAATCCTGTAAACGAGAGAGCCAAAATCTTAATGCTGCTGCTCGTAACATTACTGGCCAAATTTTATATTCAACTGCTGTAAAAGGCCGAATTCGATTATAACTGGTGAAAATAGCTTGTACCCGTTTTGCATCTAAATTGCCATTGGGCAAACTACACCAATCATTTACTGTAATTGCAATGTCATAAATTAGCACATCATTACAAGCATAGTAAAAATCAATTACTCCACATAATCTATCACCTGCAAATAATGCATTATCTCTAAATAAATCTGCATGAATAACACCCTGTTGGAGAGATAAATTCTGATATCTATGTTGAAAATCTAATTCACTACGCAACAGTTTAGCATCATAAGGTGGCATATGTGGCAATACTCGTTCTGCAGTTGTATTCCACCAATGTGGGCCACGTTCATTATTACGCTGCAAATGGAAGTTAGGGCTAACGAAATGAAAATTACCTAAGAAATCACCTAATGCCTGACATTGATTTAAAGTTGGAATTTTAACATCTGTATTACCTGCCAATTTTTGTACTAAAGCGGCTGGCTTACCGTTCAATTGCCGTAAATATTTGCCAGTCAAATCAGATAAAGGATGGGCTGTGGAAATATTATGTTCAGCAAGATAAGCCATTAATTCTAAAAAATACGGCAATTCTTCATTGCTAAGACTTTCAAATAAAGTTAGGACAAATTTTCCATTTGAGGTTGTAACAAAATAATTAGTATTTTCTATTCCAGCATTGATACCACTATAAGAAATTAAATTTCCTAGTTTATAATGGCTTAAAAATTCCTTAAGTTGCTGCTGTTCAACACGAGTATAAACGGACATTTGGTAATCATCATTAGTATTTTGGCAAAACTATATATTAAACAGTTTATTTTGTCCAGCTTTAAGATCAGAATTTTCATAAAAATCAAAAATAATTTGGGGAACTTCTTCTGCTGTATCAACTATTGTTAATAAATCTAAATCCTCAATAGCAATCGTATTCTGGGTTGACAGCGTATTTTTAAACCAGTCTAATAAACCTTGCCAAAATGAACTTGATACTAAAATAATCGGAATTTTCTGTATTTTATTAGTTTGTACTAAAGTTAAAATTTCGGCTAACTCATCTAAAGTACCAAAACCACCTGGCAATATTACATAAGCAGAAGCATATTTTACTAGCATAACTTTACGAACAAAAAAATGTTTGAAATTTAAGGATAGATTTTGGTATTGGTTCGGTTGTTGTTCTTGTGGCAAGCGGATATTAACTCCAATACTTTGCGAAGCACCAGCAAAAGCTCCTTTATTGGCTGCTTCCATAATTCCAGGTCCACCACCACTTACCACTGAAAAACCAGCTTCTGATAATTGATAAGCTATTTGTTCTGCTAAATGATAATATGGATGTTCTGGACTAAACCGAGCTGAACCAAAAATACTTACTGAAGGTGTAATATCTGCTAATTGTTCAAAACCTTCCACGAATTCTGCCATAATTTGGAAAACTCGCCAAGATTCTTGTTCTGGATTAAAATTGGTCATAATTTATTTTATAAAAATTTATGTAAATCATTAAATCTGTACCCAACGACGTGGCAAACTGACCACTCCAATTTCTAAGCTTTTTTGATGAACTTTTAATTTAGTGGTTAAATCAGCTCGATCATAAAAATGAATACCTTTTTCACACATTAAATATACAATTATTTGGTATTCGCCACGCAATAAAGGTAATTTGGGAAAATATAAGCGTACTGAAGCATTGCCACGTTGATCACGATTAATAATAAAATTATCATTTTGAGTACTAGAACTAGCAATCACCCGATTGTCTTCACTAGTCAACACAATTCCTATACTAGGAGCTAGTAAGTCAGGATCAGAGCTAAAGCCAACACTAATACATAGTTCACTCTGAGTACTTAAAATGTCTAAATTTTCACCACTCATACCATCAACTATAACTTTAATATCGTTCAAGTTAGCTGTGCCTTTAATAGCATTAGATTCTTGTAATTGCTGATTTTCTGGAATTTTAGAATCATCTATTTGGAGAATAAATTGGTTATAAGCACTTACAACTTCACTTGGTTTACCATCCATCTTAACTTTACCTTTATCTAACCAAATAACTCGATCACAAATTGATTCCACTTGGTATAAAGAATGAGAACAGAATAAAATAGTCTTATCTGCCTGTCTGAATTGCATAATACGATCAAATGACTTGCGAGCAAAGGTGCCATCACCAACTGACAATGCTTCATCAATGATTAAAATATCTGGATCGACGCAAGTTGCTACTGCAAAAGCTAACCGCATGAACATACCAGATGAGTAAGTTTTTACTGGTTGTTCCATAAAATCTTGAATACCAGCAAATTCAACAATATTATCATAGACATTTTCTACTTCATCCAACGATAATCCCATCATAGTACCGTTTAAATATACATTTTCCCGACCACTCATTTCTGGATGAAAACCACTACCTAATTCCAATAAAGCTGCTACTCGTCCCTTAACTTTGCATAAGTCACCAGTCGGTTGTAAAGTACCACTGATAATTTTCAATAAAGTACTTTTACCTGCTCCATTATCACCAATAATACCAATTACTTGGCCAGTAGAAATAGTTAAATTTAACGGATGTAAAGCAACAAATGATTGATGACGTGGTTTATGGGTGACAATTTCTAGCAAACGGTCAATGCCATGAGCATAGGTGGTATATGTTTTACCGATATTTTGTAGTTCAATTACTTTCATTTTATGCTAATTATACTTATGTAAAAATTCTAACATTATTTAATAACCATATATTCCAGTCAGGGTTATTCCGTGTATCACCCAGTTAACAAAGGAAATAACTTTTTCTCATTTATTTCACGTAGGATGTAATGAGTTTACGAATTACATCTTGATGCAATTCATTCTGCATCCTACGCATATATTTTAATTAATTCTGCATATTAAAATCAATAGTTCGGACAGTTTCTAACGAAATTATAAATAGTAGGGTGGATAAGCAGAGCGTCATACACCATGTTGTGGTGTATGACACTATCGTTTATACGCCCTACATATTAGATACAACTCAGGTTTTTAGCTGAGTTGCATTTAATTGAGACTTCGCCAATACAAGAGTTTATTGTTTCGGGAATGGAGCGAAGCGTATTTCCCGAAACTATCATATTATAGAGTTTCCCGTTTGTATAAGGTACAAGATTTCGGGAAATACGCTTCGCTCCATTCCCGAAATAACTATCATGGTAGCGAAGGTATGATTACAAAATCTCATTTTTTAACTTTAAAAACTGTCCGAAGTATTACGAATTAAGAGTTAAAAATAAAGCTCAAGTATAATATGGTTCGGATAGTTTTTAAAGTGATAAAATCAGTGTTTGTAAGGGTTTGATTTTACTAGACTCAATTAAATCAAACTCAGGTTTTTAGCTAAGTTGTATTTAATTAAAATCCTTAAAGATAACCCCTTACATCTATTGATGTTATACTTTGAAAAACTGTCCGAACCATTGAAAATCATTAGCTTATTTATATTCAATTAATTTCCGACGTTTTCCTAACCAATTATAGTAATAATAAGATAGTTGACCTACCATAATTGGAATATGTTGAAAGTGGGAATGCAATCCGTATAAAAATATAGAAAATTTATTGTTTGATTTCCAACGATTTTTCCAACTAGTGCGTAAGCTTAAAACTGAGAATAAACCTATGCAAAATAACAATGGTAACCATGAAAATAAAGTTAGTAATAAACCAAATAGAAAAATACTTAACCAAATTCCAGCATTAATAAAATTCTTCTTAGATTCTTGTTGCCATAAAATCCCCCCAGCTTTTTCTTTATAAAAATCAGCTAACGGTGAGCTTTCCAATAGGTTTGAAATTTCTGCATAAGCATGGCCAGTACGAACTGAACGTTGCCAATATTGCGACCAATTTTTAATAGCCAAATCATGTAAAATCATTGGTTGATCTATACGATGAATGATATAGCCAGAGGCTCTAATACGTTGACACATTTCTGGTTCTTCACCAGCTATTAACTGCGAATTATAACCATTTACTTTTTCTAACACATTTTTTCGCATTAAAACAATTCCACCACAAGAGCTTACAACTCCTGTTGGTACCATCCAATCTAAATCAAGTACTCTCTGATAAATGGAAGCTTCTGGGTAAAGTTCTCGATAATGTCCACATACAGCCGCCACTTTAGGATCATCAAATATTGGTAATGATACTTCAAGAAAGTCTTTGTTTAAAATGGTATCACCATCGATAAATAATATTAATGAATGACTAGCAGCTTGCCAACCAGCATTACGGCCGATAGCTGCTGTTGGGCGTTCTGGATGGACAACAATTACTTTTATACCTAATTTTTTAGCTCGTTCAGGGCTGCCATCAGTGGAATCAGAATCAACATAGATTATTTCTGTAGGCTCGTCTAATGCTTGGATTGATTTAATGCAGTCCGTCAAACGTTGGCCTTCGTTGCGTCCAATAACTACTACTGAGATCATTTCCATAATAAGCGTTTTATCCAATTAGGTTTTTTCTTATTTCCAGTCTTATATTCTTCAATTAAATCAGCAAAATAACCACCACCACGAAATACCTTAACTCGATTAAGCACAGCTCCAACTACTGGTGGATTTAACCGTTCTAATAAAGATGCAGCTCGTTTTAATTCACCTGGCATAGTAGCTTCAGCTTCCACAACTAATAAAACTCCACCAGCTAATTTACCTAATAATTCAGCATCGGCCGATAATAATAATGGTGGGGTATCTATAATTATTAAATCATAATGTTTCTTTAATTGTTTTAGAAGATTCAATAACTTACCATGAGTTTTTAAATGACGTGACTGAGTTTCACCGATAGGTAAGCGGTCGGGTAATTTACCACTAGCTGGAACTATTAATAATTCTGGTGCGAGAGAACTATTTGTGTTTAATAAAGTGCTTAAACCCTGGGTAGAAGTAGTGCCTTCTGTATAACGTGGATCATTTTTGAAAGCATTCATTTCTAAAGCTAAAGTACGCACTCCAAGTTCAGTTAAAATATGGGCTAATTGCAAAGTTAATTTAGTTGTACCAGCTCCTGGTTTTACTGCAGTTAATACAAAGTAATCAGTATCATGCACATGCCAATCCCGCTCTAATGCTAATGCCATCCGCCGTAAATAATCACTAGCTAGTTGTTCTACATCTGGATTATTATTATTTTCTAACAACCAAGCTATTGGCGGAAAACCAAGAATTTTATGAATTTCACCAGGAGTTCGTATGCGTCTATCTAATAAATCTAAAAATATTGCGATTCCAATTCCCAATCCAAAAGCAGCAATTATAATGATAATTATTATTTGTTTACGTTTGCCACTTTTTAAAGAAGTTGTTGCTGGAGTATCTAAACGAACAAAACCAGGTGCATCAGATTCGATAGTCAAAAAATCGACTTGGTTTTGAATTTTATCTAATTGAATATAGATTCTAGCAATTTCTTTATTAATTACTAAAGCTTCATTGTATAAAGTAGAATAGTGATTAGCTCTAGTACGTTGTTTATTGAGTTCATTCTTTAATAAATTTTCAATACGTTGAGCTTGATAAATCTCTGCTTTACCTTTTTCTAATAAACGCCCTTTACTATCTTTAATTAATTTTTTTGTTGCTCGTTTAATATCTTGTTCAATTTTGATAATCTCTTGTTTAGCTCGGTTATGAGTTGGATGTTGTTCAGTTAAACCTGCCATTTGAGTTAGCAATTCAGTACGTCTAGCCAATAATTTAGTCTTATAATTTTTTAAAATACTATCATTAACTATTATTTCATTCACTAATATATCTAAAATAGTTTTACTACCACTGCGTAAATTGGTCAAAGATGCTAGATGAGTTTCTGCTTCAGCTCGTTTACGCTGAGATAACATAAAAGTAGAAGTACTTTCAATCAGAATATCATCATAAGGATTTAAATTGTTTTCTTGAAAAGTTGTTACTCCAAGTTCTTCGGAAATTTTAGTTCGGCGTTTACGTTTTAGGCTAATTGAATCTTTTAAACTTTTATTACGTTGACGCAATCTAATAATCCGACCATCACTATCATAAAGATTTTCTGCTTTATTCTTTTTTAAATAAACTTTTATAATTGCATTGAGTACAATATCTAAACGTTTAGCTTTTTTATCCACTAAAGTGACTTTGAGAAAAGGAGTACCACGACGATTTTTAGCTGTGATGCTCATCTGTAAACGTTTAATTGCTCTTTTAATAGTTTCACCATCACGTAACCAGTTTTTTTGTACTTCTTGAATTTGTAATACTTCCTTTAATACATCATCCCTTTTTATCATATTAATTTGTTGTTTAATATAAAAATTATATTGAATTCTACCCAAATCCATACCTCTTTCAGAAGCTAAGTTAGGGATAAATTTAGGGGATACTAAAATAATGGCTTTGGCTTCATAACTTGAAGTTCCAAATTTTGATGACATTGGAATTCCAAATCCAATCACTGATATTATAACCAATAGAGCTAACCATTTATGTTTTAAAATAGCAACTAATGGTTTCATTCTACCAGTAACAATAGTTTTTTCTTCAGAAATAGATGACATAGTTACTCTAATATGGAATTAATAGCTTTTTCAGCTTCAATATTGACACGTTCAAGTTTTAGAAGTTCTTCTTCTCTATCTAACCTATTACGCTGGGCATCAGCTCTAATTGAGGTAATATCTGCGTAAATACCTAATATGGTAGTAAATGGATTAAGAAATTGAATGGCATAGTTTACTTTAGCGATAGTATTGGTTGGCACATAAATGACATCACCTTCTTCAAGAATATTGTCCAACTTTTTTTCAGGAGCCATTAAACTACCCAAAGTCATAGGTTTATTAGTTCCTAATGATGGGCGGATTATATTGATTTCATCAAAATTAGCATCTCTGGTTAAGCCTCCAGCTCTGGCAACTAGCTCAAACAAAGACATTTGCGGAAATAAGCGAAAAGCTCCCGGTCTATGCACTTCACCCAATACATAAACTAATTTTTCTTTAATATCAGGAATATAGATAATATCATTACGTTCTAATGGCAGATTGAGGGATAAATCCATACCAGTAAGCAACGGTTCTAGCTCTATCCAGACAATTTTATCCCGACCTCGAAAGATAGCACAACGAGTAGCAGATAAACTTTGAGCATCACCTGGTAAACCGCTAGCATCACTAAAACCACCAGCCAATGAAATTGCTTCCAATAAAGTTGGAGTCGTCATATTAAAGCGTACTTCTCCAGGTTTTGACACCCTGCCTAATACTAATACTCGATTAGACATATATTGATTTATTCGTACAGCAACAGATAAGTTCAAATAATATTTTGCTAGTTTATTAGCAATATTGGTAGCTGCCTGTTCACGAGATAAATTACTTAATTTTATTGGGCCAACCAATGGTAAAGTAATCTTGCCATCAGGGCCTATTATATGCTTACCTGATAATTCGTTATAGCCCCAAACTTCAATATTAATATCATCCCCAGTACCTAATAGATAATCTTTATCATTTTCGACTACTGCGGTTCTAAATGTATGTAAAATATCATTTGGAGTTTTAACAATTTTTTCTGGTGGATTGTCGGCACGAACAAATTTATCTGGAATAGAAACGTTCTGAGTACAACCAATTCCAATAATTATAAATAGTAATAAGAATTTTGTATAGTACATAAATTATGTTATTGTTATCTTGATTTAAAAGTAATTATATTAGCATTAAAATTAATTATAGCAAGATGTTTCTGTAAGTTAGAGTAGCAAGTTTTATACTAGATATTATTAATCTTAATCAATCAAATTATTATTTTAAATTTCTCATTAGCGTATTAATACGTTTGCGTACTACTTTGGGATTAAAACTAGCAATTGAATTACTGGCTAAATCTAATGCTAGTTGATAATATGTCAAGGCAGTTTTAGGCTGATTAATACGGTCTAAACTAATAGCAAGATTATAGGCATAACCAGCATGCTTATTATCATAACGCATAGCATTAAAATAAGCTTGTTGAGCCAATTCCCAACGTTGTTGATTTGCATATAAATTACCTAAACTAAAATGAATATAAGCAGCTTTAGGGGTTTGTCTTAGCAAGAGTTTGAGCTTAGTTTCATTTTTTGGAGCATTGCCAAAACTATTAATTAAACCAACTTGTGCATGAATATCTTTAGGATAATTGCGTAATATTTGTTGATAGTATTGTTGAGCTTGTGAAATACTATTATTTTGTATCGCTAAAGCCGCCAGTCCTAATAAAGCATCACGATTATTTTTATCTTGATGTAAAACTTTTTGATATGTACGTTTAGCAATTTTTTTATTACCAGTTTGTAAGGCAGTATAAGCTTTAGATAAATTTTTATTAACCGAACTTATTGTTATTTTACGCAACGTATGAATTTTATTTGGTTTTACCGGAGAAACTGGAACTATCGGTTTTGCTAGAGCTTTAGTTATTTTTTTAACTGGTTGTATTATTGATTTAATTATGGGTTTAATTGGGATAATAGGTTTAACATTTACAATAGGTTGTTGTACTATTCGCTTGACCTCTTTAACAGGAGTTGGATTAAATTTAGGTCTTTGCGAATTACCAAGTTTTAAAGATGAAGATTGATTTAATAAAGGCTCTAAATAATAATATCCCGCTCCCATGCCCACAACAATAATCCCTAAAACTACTAATAACCATGTAGTACGCTTGGAAGAACTAGGAGGGTTGCTTGCGGTAAAAAATTGTTGAGCATCTTTAGGCTGGTATTCTTTTTTGGAAAGTTTGGGTTCTAATTTAGCTACTGTTTCTTCTGATATTGGTGCTTCTAATGGTGATTGTTCATCTATATTTATTATTGGAATTTGCAAATCTGCAACTGCATTAGAATCCTGCTGTTCTTTGTTAGTTAATGAGAAAAGAGTCTGAATTTCATCAATATTTTGTAATTTTTCAGTATTAGGTAATTTTATTTCAGTTTGAGACGGTGGTTCTATCAATTTATCAAGCTTTATATTATCTTTTGCCAAATTATTTTGCGATGTAGATTTTGATAAATTATCTAACTCATTGTTTTGAATTTTGTCATCTTTAAATTGTGGTAGAAAATCATCATCCCATTTATCAGATATAGCAGTATCATCTTGTTCAAATACTTGTTCAGGAGTTTCAACCAGTTGAGAATCTATTTTAAACTGTGGTAACAATTCTTGTTCTATATCTAGTTTAGAATCTTTATTTATATTAGTAGATAGTTTGGTATCAACAGCTTCATCAGCTTTTTTTAAAGCATCCATCAATAAGCTCATGGTATTGATTCTCAGTTTGACAGTATATTAATTGAAAATATTGCTTCTAACTATGAATATTTAAATATAGCAAAATAATATATCTAATTACAACTAGTAATTAAGCATGAAATTAAGAATTGTTAGAGTATGTTATTTATCATTTTTTTTGGTAAAAATACATACTTACAACTTAAAGATAGTTTAATCAAATAGTTAAATTATATGTTGCTATATACCATAACTATTAATTTGTTTTAAGTATTAATATTATCATAATTTTAACTAACATGACGATTCTATCGTGCAACTCAGTTTCAAATATTAATTAAAAGTGATATAATTCAAAATTTCACATTGGTTAAAGTTTTAGATACATGCAATTATTTGCTTTTGGCCTCAATCATAATACTGCCCCAGTTTCTGTACGTGAACAAGTAAACTTTTCACCAGAACGACTCAAACATGCGTTACACGATATTGTCGAACATGATTTAGCAACAGAAATTGTAATAATATCAACTTGTAATCGTACTGAATTATATTGTGTATTTGAACATGACAATGATAAAAATGTTATAACTAATGCTATTAATAATTGGTTAAGTCATTATCATAATATACCTAGCCAAGTCCTACAAAATCATTTATATATCTATGAAAAAGATGAAGTAGTTCGTCATTTACTACGAGTCGCTTGTGGATTAGATTCGATGGTGCTTGGTGAGCCACAGATTTTAGGACAGATTAAATCGGCATATAACACAGCTAAAGAAAGTAAAACTACTAAACGTTTATTAAATAAATTATTTGAATACGCTTTTTCAGTTGCCAAACAAGTACGCACTGATACTGCAATTGGTTCTAGTCCAGTTTCAGTAGCTTTTGCAGCAGTACGTTTAGCCCAACAGATTTTTGGCAATTTAGAAAAAAATACTGCTTTATTAATTGGGGCAGGAGAAACAATTGAATTAGCCGCTCGACATTTACACGAAAATAAATTAGGCAGAATGATTGTTGCTAATCGTACTTTGGAACGAGCCAGCAAATTAGCCAAAGAATTCTCCGGTTTTGCAATAACTTTAGAAGAAATTTCCGCCCATCTTGCTGAAGCTGACGTGATAATTTCCTCAACTGCAAGTCAGACTCATATATTAACCAAAGCTGAAGTTGAACAAGCAATTAAGATTCGCAAACATCGGCCAATATTTATGGTTGATATTGCAGTACCACGTGATATTGAGCCATCAGTGGGAGATTTGGATGATGTATATTTATATAGCGTTGACGATTTAAATGAAGTAATTCAAGATAATTTACGTTCCCGAGAACAGGAAGCTCTGAAAGCAGAAGAGATAATTGATACTCAAGTAACTCATTTTATAAGTTGGTGGCGTTCTTTGGATGTGGTTACAACTATCTGTAGTTTGCGAGAACAAACTCAGGAACATAAGAACAATATAGTTAATAAGGCTAAACGCATGCTTGATAATGGTAAAACACCTCATGAAGTTATTGATTATCTGGCTCATACTCTTACTAATACTCTAATGCACTCGCCTTGCGTACAATTGCGTCAAGCTAGTTATGACGGACAAAGTGAATTGATAACTGCCGCTCAACAGTTATTTCAACTGCCTGATGATGATTTGTTGTAAAATAATTGTTATAAAAATTTTCTTCCATAATCTTTGGCAAACATTATCATGCAAACTCATATTAACTTACAAGATTTACCAGAAAACTTACAACATGAAATATATGATTTTTATTTGTCAAACAACGACATAATATTACTGAACAATCAAATAGAAAAAAGAATCAATATTCCAAAATAGATAAGCTTAAAATATTAAAAGTGGATAGTTTCATACCATTGCGTAGAGATGACATTTATGATAGATAATGTCATGGTTGATTCTAATATTTGGATATATGCTTTTATGAAGGGAGATGAAAGGAAAGTCATCATAGCAACCAAACTAATAGAAAAAACTAAACAAATTATAATTTCTACTCAAATAGTGAATGAAGTTTGTAATGTATTGCTTAGAAAAAATAAGGTATCCAATACAGATATTTCTGATTACATAGATTATTTTTATGATGAATATCCAGTTACCACATTAAATGAAACAACATTAAAATTAGCTTCGGAATTGCGTATAAATCATAAATTTTCATTTTGGGATAGTTTGATAGTATCTTCAGCAAAATAATTGTAAAATTTTTTATTCTGAAGATATGCAACATAATTTAAATATGCAAAATACTCGTATTATTAATCCATTTAAAGAATAAAATTAATAAACCTTCAGAATTCCAATATTATAACTCCACTACCTATAATGAAAGATTCCATCCATAATAAATTAGAAAATTTAACCGACCGATTACAAGAACTAAACGCTTTATTAGCCGACCCTAGTGTTATTAATAACCAAAATAAATTTAGAGATTTATCCAAAGAATATGCAGAAATTCAACCAATTGTTGCTAGTTTTCAAAAGTACCAGAAAAATTTAAAAACTATTGAATCTGCAAAAGAAATGTTGCAGGATGAAGATACTGAAATTAGAAGTTTAGCCAAAGAAGAATTAGAGCAAGCAAATGATAATAAAGAAAATTTAGAACAAGAATTACAATTATTATTATTACCAGAAGACCCAGATGATAATCACAATACTTTTGTAGAAATTCGAGCTGGTGCTGGTGGTGACGAAGCAGCCTTATTTGCCGGTGATTTGATGCGAATGTATAACCGTTATGCTGATCAATTAAATTTGAATATAGAAATCATCAGTCAAAGTGAAGGTGATCATGGTGGTTATAAGGAAATTATTATGCGAATCAGTGGTCAAGGAGTATATTCACATTTTAAATTTGAATCTGGAGGCCATCGAGTACAACGAGTCCCAGAAACAGAAGCTCAAGGTCGTATTCATACATCTGCTTGTACAGTAGCTGTAATGCCAGAAGTAGATGAAATTGATGAAATTGAGATTAATTCGGCTGATTTAAAGGTAGATACTTTTCGAGCTTCTGGAGCTGGCGGGCAGCATGTTAATAAGACTGATTCTGCAATCCGGATTACTCATTTACCCAGTGGCACTGTGGTGGAATGTCAAGATGAACGTTCTCAGCATAAAAATCGGGCTAGAGCTATGTCATTATTGCAATCTCGATTATTGAAAGTAGAAAAAGATCGGCAACATGCAGAACAGGCAGAAACTAGACGTAATTTGGTGGGTAGCGGAGATCGTTCAGAAAGAATTCGTACTTATAATTTTCCTCAAGGCCGAATTACAGATCATCGAATCAATTTAACTTTGTATAAGTTAGATGATATATTGGGAGGCAATTTGAATTATGTGATTGAACCATTGAAACGGGAACATCAGATGGATCTATTGGCTGAAATGGGAGAATAATAATTTATCATTGCAACGAGTAATAAAAAATGCTAAATGGAACATATTATTTTTTAAAAGGTTTAATATTAATTACCAAGTCTAGTATCCGTATTTGGGTGGTTATACCATTATCAATAAATATCATATTATTCAGTGCATTAACTTATTATAGCTTGCTATACTTTCCCATTATGTTAGACACAGTGATAACCTATTTGCAATTGCCGGATTGGGGAGTAGTATTTGCAATAATTCGTTGGATTATGTTGCCACTGTTCATCGTGTTTGCCATGATAACGTTTTTTTTCATATTCACTTTTATGGCTAATTTAATCAGTGAGCCATTTAATGGAGCTTTATCCAGAGCTGTAGAAAGATATATTACTGGTCGTAAAGTAGAATCCCCTTCAGAATCAATATTTAAAATAATTATTGGTTTTATCGGAGAAAAATTAGAAAAATTATGGTATTACTTTAAGTGGATACTGTTATTAATAATAATTTCTTTTATTCCAATAATTAATATAATTTCCCCAATACTATGGTTTTTATTTTCGGCTTGGATTGCAGCACTTGAATATGCTGACCCAGTATTATCTAATCATGGCTATAGTGTTCCAGAACAACGTAAACTGTTGGCAAAGAAACGTATGCTAACATTGGGCTTTGGAATTAGCGTTATAGTGGCTATGTTTATTCCAATAATAAATTTTTTTGTGATGCCAGCAGCGGTTGCTGGAGCGACACAAATGTGGTTACAACAATTTGATGATGTCAGTGATTTTCCACATATGAAAGTTGAATCATAAGGAAATAATGAATACCAAACCTTGTCATAAAACCTAAGCAAACTCTAACGTGATAACTTCATATTTGCCGATATATTACCAAAAAATACCTAAAATACACTGGATGTCAATGAGGAGGTACTGGGCTTAAACTATAATTACTGGTAAAATAGACAAATGAAAGAAATGAACTCAATTTGCCAAAAATGTAAAAGCCCAAAGACAAATAAGTA
>JASFYV010000122.1:0-4902 GCA_045046925.1 Candidatus Marithrix sp.
TACTTATTTGTCTTTGGGCTTTTACATTTTTGGCAAATTGAGTTCATTTCTTTCATTTGTCTATTTTACCAGTAATTATAGTTTAAGCCCAGTACCAAAAGTTTATACCATTGGTAATTTATTGGTAGCAAGCGTAGGATGCAATGAACAAAGGGAATTGCATCAATTATGTAGCAATGTGGTTGGTTGATGCGGTTCGTTTCTTCACCACATCTTACATTGCAGATTACGAGTTAATAACTCTTAATTAAAAAAATCAATCATTTATATTGCTATAATATATTCAATCTACAAGCTGTTATATTCTCTGCTCGAAAGCAAGGTCATAACGTTTTCACTGCGGGATTTATTTTCTCTATTCCTGTTTCATAGATATGGTAGGTAGTTACTATTAATTTAAATACAAATTTTCCTGATACTTTAAAACGTTTTGCTTCTTATTGAACCTTATACGATTATAATATTTTACTACGTAAATCTAATTAATAAGCTTTTACCATTTTTATTCCTACATTTTATTGGACTTTTAGTATACCTCTTTATTGGGATTTGCTATATTTAAATTCTATATCTTTATTTATAGTTCAACCCTTAATTCGCATTAACTATATCCCATAGGACTTACGCATTGACAAAATTATTATTTTATCAATTTATTAAAATACAAAGACTTATAAAAAAAATTTACATCAAATGATAATTTACATATAAAATATATTTATAAAAATCTGTCATTCCCGTGAAGCTTGTCTTCAACTTGATTGGGGAACGGGAATCTAGGAATATTTGAGGCAACTAGATTCCCATCCCTATTTTCATGAAGACATGCTTTCGTGGGAATGACGATGAATCTGCCTAAATCTGGATAACTATATTATTTTAATCAAATTAACATTTTATTATGTTTATCAATGCGTAAGTCTTATCCAATTAATAATTTGCTAAATTGCCAGATAAATCTTGGACTCCAATTTTACTTGTGTTAAGATGAACGGGGTGATTTCACATAATTTCGGGTTATATGACTTTTGATAATTTATTAGGTAAAAATAGCCAATTTACTGCCATAATACGGGCAGCTCGCCTGATTGCAAAGACGGATGTGACGGTATTAATCTTAGGTGAGAGTGGCACTGGCAAAGAACTATTAGCACAGGCAATTCATCAACATAGTGGCAAACAAGGTTCATTTATTGCTGTAAACTGTGCAGCTTTACCAGAAACTTTGGCTGAATCAGAATTGTTTGGGCATCGTAAAGGAGCTTTCACTGGAGCAACTGATCAACAACAAGGTCGGATTCAAGCTGCCCAAAATGGCACTCTATTTTTAGATGAAATTGGTGAATTATCGCTAAATGTACAAGCAAAATTATTGCGATTTTTAGAAAATGGTGAATGCCAAATGCTTGGTAGTACTAAGCTAGAAATGGTTAATACTCGTGTTTTAACAGCAACTAATCGTAATTTAGAAACCGAAATTCAGCAACAAAAATTTAGAGCTGATTTGTATTATCGCTTAAATATTGTGCCATTGGAATTACCATCTCTTCAACAACGAGAATCTGATATAGAGATGTTATTATATGAATTTACTAAACAATTAGCTAAAAATTATAATTTAACCACACCTAGTTATTCTAAAGCTACTCTTAAACAATTACATTCTTACAGTTGGCCAGGTAATATTCGAGAATTGCGTAATTTTTGTGAACGCATGGTAATCTTAAATAGTGGCAAAATCATAGAACCAACTAATTTACCACGGGAATTCTATTCTATCTCAACTCCTAATTCAACCTTTAATTTACCAGATGCTGGAGTTTGTCTAAAAACCTTAGAAATATCAATGATTGAACAAGCTTTAGAAAAAACCTATGGCAATCAAACTAAAGCAGCTCGATTATTAGGTTTGACCAGAGATACATTGTTATA
Organism: Candidatus Marithrix sp.; assembly: GCA_045046925.1. Lineage (GTDB taxonomy): Bacteria > Pseudomonadota > Gammaproteobacteria > Beggiatoales > Beggiatoaceae > DRQV01. Next base: position 1,933 of record JASFYV010000122.1, read on the forward strand.
TCGCATGAAGAAATATGCTATTAAATAATGTTGACCGAATTAACTATTATATCGGCTTTTTTAGCTGGTTTATTAAGTACTGGCCATTGTATTGGCATGTGTGGCAGTATAGTAGGAGCTTTAACTTTAACCATTCCCAAAAACCAATCTCTATGGCTATATCTATTTAGCTATAATTTGGGTCGAATTAGTAGCTACACTGCGGCTGGATTACTCTTTGGTTTTTTAGGAGCTTCAGTTGCTGATCAATTTTCTTTGCATAATTACCATTTTATCATTCTTCAATTTTCCGGTATCTTTATGATTATACTAGGTTTATATATAGGAGATTGGTGGAAAGGATTATCTGCATTGGAACGAATAGGAGCTCATGTCTGGTGTAAATTAGAACCTTGGGGACAAAGTCTTATCCCAGTTAAAAAACCTTGGCAAGCCTTTAGTTTTGGATTAATTTGGGGTTGGCTACCATGCGGTTTAGTATATAGCATATTAGCTTTCTCTTTAGCATCTGGTGATATTGTGCAAGGTGGTACACTGATGTTAGCATTTGGTCTGGGTACTTTGCCAACTACATTAGCCTTAGGTGCTACCACAAAATGGATTATCACTTTCACTAACAATTCCCAAGTGCGTAAATTTACTGCAATACTGATTATAATATTAGGATTAATAGTAGTTTACGAAGCTAGATAGCACTTCCCAATTGGACATCTTTCCTAAAGGATATATAAATGTAGGATGCAGTATGAATTGCATCAGTTGTGTATCTAAATGTAACTCGAAAGATGTAATTCGTAAACTCATTACATCCTACATAAAATATGTAATTAATCATATAAATTTCCTTATTTGGGAAAGATGTCTATTAGATTACAGTAATATAAATGATTGATTTTTAAATTTAATTAATAATTAAGAATTAGTAAATATTAGGAATAATACTTTGAAAAAAATAACTATATTAGGGGCTACTGGTACCATTGGTATTAATACTTTAGAAGTTATTAAATTACATAAAAATAATTTTGAAATCATAGCTTTAACAGCAAATAAAAATATAGAACGTTTAGAACGATTATGTTTAGAGTGGTTGCCTAAATATGCAGTTATGGCAGATGCAGATGCTGCTGAACAACTTGAGCAACGATTAAAAAATTCATCAACACAGGTATTAAGTGGAATTGAAGGACTAACTAAAGTAGCCAGTTTGGATGAAGTTGATATGGTGATGGCTGGCATAGTTGGAGGTGCTGGTTTAGTTCCTACTTTAGCCGCAGCTCAAACTGGTAAACGAGTTTTATTAGCTAATAAAGAAGCTCTAGTTATGGCAGGCCAATTATTTATGGATACTATCAAACAAAACAATGCTAAATTGTTACCGATTGATAGTGAACATAATGCTATTTTTCAGTGTTTGCCTAGTTCAGAACAGGTTGGAATCCAAAAACAGGGAGTTAGTAGAATTTTATTAACGGCTTCTGGCGGTCCATTTCGTACTTTTTCCCTTGACCAATTACAAAATGTAACTCCTGCTCAAGCTTGCAATCATCCAAATTGGAGTATGGGACAGAAGATTTCAGTTGATTCAGCTACCATGATGAATAAGGGCTTAGAAGTTATTGAAGCTTGTTGGTTATTTAGTTCTCGACCAGAGGATATTGAAGTAGTTTTGCATCCACAAAGTATAATTCATTCTTTAGTGGAGTATATTGATGGTTCGCTGTTAGCACAGTTAGGAAATCCTGATATGCGTACTCCAATTGCGTATGCGTTAGGTTGGCCGATCAGAATTAAATCTGGAGTTAAACGTTTGAGTTTGATTGATGTGGCAAGATTAGATTTTGAAACTATGGATTTTAATCGTTTTCCTTGCTTACAATTGGCTTATGATGCTATGCAAGCAGGTGGAACTAGTACGGTAATTTTGAATGCTGCTAATGAAATTGCGGTGCAAGCTTTTTTACAGGAAAAACTGAAGTTTATTGAGATACCCAAAGTAATTGAAACTACCTTATCCAGTTTGGCTGGTAGAAATGCTAATTCTTTGGAGATTATTTTGGAAGATGACGCCAAAGCTCGTGAATTAACTAACGAGATAATTGCTAGTATTTGAAGATACTTTTTACCTTTAAGGGCAGACACGCAGGTCTGCTGCCCCTACACAATATATTTTATTTAGGGGCGAACCTATTGTGTTCGCCCTGTTTAACTTAATGGTATAGGTTCATACTTTTTACATTCAATACAATATTAAAAAATACTACGATACTTTGAAAGAGAATGATATTTAAAAACCAGCCATTGTAAACCAACGTTTGGCTTCTTCCAAATCTTGTTCCACTCCTTGGCCTTCTTTATATAAATTACCCAAGGTAACTTGAGCTCCTGCTAATCCCTGTTCGGCAGCTAAGGTAAACCAATGTACCGCTTGATTATAATCCTGTTCAACACAGTCACCATCCATATACATAAATGCTAGACCATGTTGAGCCATACCAAAATTTTGTTCAGCAGAAGCTCGCATCCATTTAACCGCACTATTTTTATTGACAACCATACCTAAGCCAGCTTGAGCCATAATTGCTAATCGGTATTGAGCATCTGGATGTCCTGCTTCTGCTAAAGGTAACAATAAATTATAAGCTATCGGAAAATGCTTAGATTCAAAAGCTGACATACCACTAGCCAATGTTAATTCTTCATCAGGGGACAATTCTTTCATTTTTTATCTCTGTTTTAAAAAGTTACAAAGTAAAATAGTAATATAATTGGATATTTTCAACTCTATTTTTATAAATAACTGATTTGTCTTTACGAATAATAGTATTGGAATCCTGTATCTAACCTATGTAATTGAAGTTACGCAAAGTGATATAAATATCAAGATAAAAAGAAATAATGTAAGTATGAATCCAATCAACCAAGTTATAATAATGAATCAATATGAATTAGACTTGTATACGGATTACT
>JASFYV010000123.1:0-12973 GCA_045046925.1 Candidatus Marithrix sp.
TAGATTTAATTTATGACTGTTATAAATAATTTTAATTAAACGTATCGTAATGATTTATAAACATAAAAAGTTGGCATGGGCATGGTAGGTAGTTACATAAATTCAATAATTATAGTGTATGTTATCTTCCATCCCATTTTAAGCAATGCTATTAAGAAAATTGATCAAGGTAATCACAAGGGATTACTCCTACAAATCATCATATTATGTAAGGGCAATCCTTTATGGTTGCCCTATATTTGGGTAGCTATAATTCGTTTGATGGTTGGCGATCAGTTTTTAAACCTTGAAAAAAAATTAAGAATGCTATACAATTTTGAATAACTTCTATGAACTAAATATATTTATAAGTAATTTTAATTACTAAAGTTTATAGATTAAGACCACTTATATTGAGAATTAATAATGAAAAATATCCTCAGCTTGAAAAATGCTTTATTTCTTTTGACAATATGCTGTATTTTTCTACAATCAGTACATGCAGCAAATACAGTACCAAAAGATGCACAAATATTTTGGACAGGATTTCGGACTGCTGTATTGAATGACGATCAAGATAAAATTGTTGCTAATACTAATTTTCCCTTTAAAACCCGTGGTGATTTAGATAGTGATCCAGAAAGGGAATATAATGAGGTAGAGTTTTTAAAGCTGTATAAAACAATATTCAACCAATTTGATAGAAGATATCAAAAAACAGTAAAGAAAGTTATTGAAGAAAAAGAACTTCTTTTACCTAAAAATCTTCATGGTAGCAAGAAGATTCGGATAGAAAATTTGGTATTTCGGAAACAAGCAGATGATAATTGGCTCTTTACCTTTGCTTATGTGTCAGAAGATGATGTAAAAAAATTATTTAGTAAATAAATGGTAATAGGGGGTTTATAAAACCCCTTAAATTATTAACTATTAGCTTTGGCATCTTTTATATATAAGAACCAATAAACTCCACCAACTAGCACAGCTCCACTAAATATGTTACCCAAAGTTACCGGAACTAAGTTATTTACAAAAAATGAGTAAAAATTCAAAGAGTTTAAATCCCAAGTTGGATGATTAGCTGCAACAACTTCTGCTACTCCTGGATTTAATTTAGCTACTAAACCAGCTGGAATAATAAACATATTAGCCACACAATGCTCAAAGCCACTGGCAATAAATGCCATCACTGGGAACCACGCTCCTATAATTTTACCCATAGTATCTTGTCCAGCAGCTACAATAACTACTGCTAAACAAACCAACCAATTACAACCAATCCCCCTGGTAAAAGCTTCCATAAAAGTAAGATGAGTCTTTTTATAAGCTATAGCTACCGCATGAGCTCCTATTTCATTACCATGTCCTGACCAAATATCACTGGAAAACATCATCCACAGTAAAAATAAAGCTCCAATAAAATTGCCAACATAGACTAAGAACCAATTGTTTAAAACTTGGGTGGTAGTTAAATTATTATTCAACCAACCCATAGAAAGCAACGTATTACCAGTAAAGAGGTCTGAACCAGCTACCAGTACTAGTACGAGAGCAATACCAAATACACTACCACCAATAAAACTGCTAAAACCAACTCCAAAATATCCAGCCATATCATGAGTTACTGTGGTCATCAATTGAGCTGCAAAAGCAATATAAGCTCCGGCCAAAAATGATGATACTAAAATCTTAGTAACTGGCATTTTAGTTTTATAATCACCAACTGCAATGAACGATTGGGCTGTTTCAGCTGGAGTGAGAAAATTTTTTGCCATTTAATTTAACCTATTTAAAAGTACTTAAAATCCTACTAAAATTGTTAAGAATAATTTTGTTGCAATACTGATTAATACCATCATTCCTTTAAATTAACAATGATTTTATCATTACAAGCCTGAAATTTCAATTTCTTATCCCCAATATTAAAGATAGAGCAAATTCACAATTTATATTTTTTGTGCTATGGTGCTTAATTTAAATGTAGAGAAAATTACATGTCAGCTTTAATTTGCGGTTCATTTGCTTTTGATACCATTATGGTATTCCATGACAAATTTAAACAACATATTTTACCAGATAAAGTGCATATCCTTAATGTCTCATTTCTAGTACCAGATTTACGCCGTGAATTTGGAGGCTGTGCTGGTAATATTGCTTATAATCTCAATCTATTAGGTGGTGAAGCTTTACCAATGGGAACGGTAGGGACAGATTTTACTCCTTATGCCGAATGGATGGATAAATGTGGTATTGCACGCACTCATGTCACTGCAATAGACAATATTTATAGTGCTCAAGCATTTATAACTACTGATATGGATGATAATCAAATCACTGCTTTTCATCCAGGAGCAATGAATTTTTCCCACCATAATAAAATATCACAAACCAAAGGAGTAACACTCGGCATAGTTTCACCAGACGGGCGTGAAGGTATGATTGAACATGCCAGACAATTTGTGGCAGCTGGAATTCCTTTTATTTTTGATCCAGGCCAAGGCATACCAATGTTTGATAGTAATGATTTATTGCAATTTATCGAACAAGCTACCTGGGTGATTGTAAATGAATATGAATGGCAATTAATGCAAGAACATACTGATTTATCAGAAGATCAGGTAGCTAAACGAGTACAAGCATTAATAATAACTAAAGGTGGAAATGGATCTACAATTTATACAGACAACACAATTTATCAAATTCCTAGTGCTGATGTAAAAGCAGCTAATGATCCAACTGGTTGTGGTGATGCTTTTCGTGGTGGTTTATTATATGGTTTGATGAAAGATATCGATTGGGAAACTACTGGCAGAATAGCTTCTCTTATGGGAGCGATTAAAGTTGAACATCATGGTACTCAAAATCATAAAATAACAATAGAAGATTTTAAACAACGGTTTAAACATAATTTTGGTTATACTCTTTTGATATAATTGTATTTTTGATATAAAAATATATTTATAAATTCTACTAATCTTTTAGGTCTGGTTAAACTATATTTATAACTATAAATTAGACAACCAGACTTATTAACAAGTTATTAATTAATATCATGGAAACAATATCACCTAATAATTTATCTATACGTTGGAAAAAATACATTGAATTGTGTAAACCTAAAGTGGTGGTGTTAATTGTGTTTACCGCAATTGTTGGTATGTTACTGTCAACTCAAGGAGCATTAGTATGGCAAACCATGATATTCGCAATTTTAGGGATTGGGTTAGCAGCAGCTTCTGGAGCTGCGATTAATCAATTAGTAGAACGAAAAATTGATGCAATTATGGAACGTACTCAATCTCGCCCATTACCACAAGGCGATTTAGATGATAAAAAGGCATTAATATTTGCTTTAACTATAGGAACGGTTGGAATATTAATTTTATTATTTTTTGTAAATTTATTAACCACCATACTTACTTTTATTTCCTTAATTGGCTATGCTGTAATTTATACAATTTTTCTAAAACGTTCAACTTCACAAAATATTGTATTAGGAGGAGCTGCTGGAGCTGCACCACCATTATTAGGTTGGACTGCTATGACTGGAGAAGTCCAATCTGAAGCTTTATTATTATTTTTAATTATTTTTGTGTGGACTCCACCACATTTTTGGGCATTAGCAATTCGACGTAGAGAGGAATACGCTAAAGCTGGCATTCCAATGCTGCCGGTTACTCATGGAGTACCATTTACTAAGTTACAAATATTGCTTTATACTTTGCTTTTGGTAGCAGTGACTATCTTGCCATTTATTATTCAGATGAGTGGTTTGATTTATTTAGCAGGAGCGATTGCATTAGGAATTGGTTTTTTACGTTATGCTATTGCATTATATTTAACTGATGACTCTGATAAATTAGCTATGAAAACATTTGGTTATTCAATTTTTTATCTTAACCTATTGTTTATATTCTTTTTAGCAGACCATTATGCCCGCATATTTCTCAGAACATTTGTATTGTAGTAATTCTTAATTTTGATTAGTTAGTCATATATCAACAGAATTGGAAATTATTATCTAAACATTGTTTTATAATTTACAATGGATGATATGGGCAAATACATGCAACACATGGAAAATAATTTTGTCTTAATAAATTTAGCTTTAAAATTATTTGATATAGTTCTAACTTTATTTAGGATGCCAACCTGCCTATATTCGAGAATGGAGTTAGGTTTTATTTAATTTTTTTTAGACATTAATCTTTATTGATAATAATTCAGACAGTTTTTTATAACATATTGTTATTAAAATAACTTTTTACCTAAAAGAACAAATAATAAAACATTTCAATATAATTAAGCTTAATCAGGTAAGGTGTGCAAAGCCTTATCTTGCCCACCATTTCAAATAACCATGTAGGATCGGCGTAACACAATTAAACCAACCATTTTTATAAATCCAATTAATACAGTTGATTACTACAATCACTTTAACCTAACAAACGGATTTATAATAGTTAATTTTTCATTAATAACTTGTCCATTTTGTAAATCTTCAGTGTATAAAATAGTACAATTATTTTTTAATGCTACCGCAATGATCAAACTATCATAGTAAGAATATTTACATCTGACATGAACTGCGATAGCTTTAATAACCAAAGATTTATCAATTCCAGAAATTTCTACAATTGAACTAATATCCTCAATAATTTCTGTAACCTCTTCCAGTATTTTAGTCGTCTTTCTGGTTAACACATTAAAACACTCTCCAAGCACTTGTGTACCGATTATAATATTATCAAAATGTTGGGGAAAACTATAGCACTTCTGTCTCCCTCAAACTACACCCCATCAAGTTAATTATCTAAAACGTAAAAGAAAAATAGTTTTTTAATCCTTAACTTAATGGTTGTATCCTAAAGCGGTGAGGTTAGTAATCTGTCTGCGTAACATCAGTTATCAGATTTAAGGGATTTAAAAATAAGTTATTTATTATCAATTTTTTTACAAACAGCTAATAAATGTTCTTTAAATGCTTCACGCAAATTAGGATGTTGCAAAGCATAATCTATCGTTGCAGTTAAATAGCCTAGTTTACTACCACAATCGTAACGTACCCCTTCAAATTGACAGGCTAATATCTGTTCATCGGCTAATAATTTAGCAATAGCATCAGTAAGTTGTATCTCTCCACCAGTACCTCTATCAATAGTTTTTAAATAACTAAAGATTTTAGGAGTAAGTAAATAACGTCCGACTACTGCTAAAGTAGATGGTGCTTGTTCAGGAGATGGTTTTTCTACAATATCCAAAATTTTAGAAACTCCTTCATAAAGAGGTTCTGGTTTTATCACTCCATAATTACTAGTTTCAGTACGATCAATTTCTTCAACAGCTATTACACTACATTCTTGTTTTTCATAAATATCAATCATTTGTGACAAACAAGATTGCTGTTTACCATCAATTAAATCATCGGCTAAAATTACAGCAAATGGTTCTTCACCAACTAATGGTTTAGCACAGAGTACTGCATGACCTAAACCTAATGCTTCTGGTTGACGAATGTAAATACATGACACACCTTCTGGTACAATATTTTTTACCATTGATAGTAAATTATATTTACCTCGCCATAATAATTCGTCTTCTAATTCTTGATTTTTATCAAAATGGTCTTCAATAGTACGTTTACTACCACTAGTGACAAAAATTAATTGTTCGATACCAGCTTCAACTGCTTCTTCAGCAGCATATTGTATTAAAGGTTTATCAACCACTGGTAACATTTCTTTGGGACTAGCTTTAGTAGCTGGCAAAAAACGAGTGCCAAGTCCTGCAACTGGAAATACGGCTTTACGAATAGTTTTTTTAATTTTCATATGAATAGATTTTTTAGTTATAGAAAATTTACAACAATGAATTCAATTCCAGCATGATCTGTACCAATGTAAATATTACCTATTACTATTCTGATGGAAATACACCAGTAGATAAATATCTATCCCCTCGATCACAAATAATTACCACAATAATAGCATTTTCTACTGTTTCAGATAATCGCAATGCTCCACTAACTGCGGCTCCAGATGAGATGCCAGCAAAAATACCTTCTTGACTTGCTAAATTTCTAGTAGTATTTTCAGCACTTTTTTGATCAATATCCATAATTTGATCTATTAAATCCTTATCAAAAATTTTAGGTAAGTATTCTGGAGACCAACGCCGAATTCCAGGTATTTTAGCTCCATCTTCTGGCTGTAAACCAATGATTTGAATATCTGGTTTGACTTCTTTCAAATAGCGAGAGACCCCCATAATAGTTCCAGTAGTACCCATTGAGCTGATAAAATGAGTAATTTCACCTTGACTATCACGCCAAATTTCTTCCCCTGTAGTTCTATAATGAGCTAACGGATTATCAGGATTATCAAATTGATTCAAGACTTTTCCTTGATCATTTTTTTCCATCTGAAAAGCAATATCTCTTGCTCTCTCCATTCCACCTTCAGCAGGAACTAAAACTATTTCTGCCCCAAAAGCTCGCATTAGCATTTGGCGTTCTAAACTCATATTTTCTGGCATTAATAATATCATATGATAGCCTTTTATTGCCGCTGCCATTGCTAAAGCTATACCAGTATTACCACTAGTAGCCTCGATCAAAGTATCTCCAGATTTTATATCTCCTCTAGCTTCAGCTTCTTTAATCATGCTTAATGCGGGACGATCTTTCACAGAGCCAGCCGGGTTATTTCCTTCTAATTTAACTAAGATAGTATTACTTGTATTACCTGGTAAACGCTGTAAACGTACTAGTGGGGTATTACCAATGAATTGTTCAATAGTTGGAAAGGTTGTCATATTTATGTTTAAGTTATGATTGAATTTTTTATTGTAGATAGATTGTTATTAATAAACTGTAAATCTTGCCAAGACTTACGTTTTTCTGAAGGTTTGCGTAATAAGTAAGCTGGATGATAAGTGGCAATCAATGGTATATTATCATAGCTAAATTGTTGATTACGCAATTTGCCTATAGGAGTGGTTGTATCCAATAAATGTTGAGCTGAAATTCTACCTACAGCAACGATTAGCTTAGGCTTAATTAAACTAATTTGTTGGTGTAAAAAGTTATTACAACTAGCCATTTCATTATTATTTGGATTTCTGTTCTCAGGTGGACGACATTTAACTACGTTAGCAATATATATATCATCTCTAGTCAAATTAATGGCATATAACATTGCATTTAATAATTGTCCAGCTCGTCCTACAAAAGGTTCTCCTTGAACATCCTCTTCAGCTCCTGGAGCTTCCCCAATCAGCATCAGGTCAGCATTATGATTACCAACTCCAAATACAGTTTGAGTACGAGTTTTATGGAGTTCGCAACTAGTACAGGCTATAACTTGTTTTTGCAGAGATTTCCAATCTGATGATGAAACTGGTTGTATAACTTCATTTACTTGTACAACTTCAGTCGGTAAATTTTCAGTTGGTTCTGTTGGTTCTATAGATTGCCGTCGTATCCAAACTTGAATACCCATAGAATCGAGATATTGAAGGTGGGAATTTGCCATCCAATTTCCTATTAAGGTGTTTAATTTATATCTATAATTTTTAAAATGATTTATATCACATAACAGCTAGTAAATTGGATTGAATAAGTTTCTCAATAATACTATTTAAACTACGTCTATAATTTTGTATTGCTTCGCTAACTCTCATTGATAACCTTACAAATTTATATTATTTATTTGAATAAATATCTTTCCTAAATAACCATTTATGAGTAATAAACTTGAAATTAATACTATAGGATATAATGAGTATGCGAATTACATCTTGATGCAACTCGTTCCTCATTGTACTCTCAATGCCATTAAGCAGGGCGAACGCATAAGTTTCGGTTTGCCTCTACAATAATAATTGTGTAGGGACGCCGGCAACTGTCATAGTTAAATTATGTGGTGGCATCGATGAGGAAAACCATAACGATTACCCATAACCATAGCTGCTACTAAAGCCGCAGTTCCAGCAGTAATATGAACAACTACACCACCAGCAAAATCAAGTAATCCCATTTGACTTAACCAACCGCCACCCCAAACCCAATGAGTAACTGGTGCATAAACTAAGGTCAGCCAAATAGCACTAAAAATTAGCATAGCAGAAAATTTCATTCGTTCCGCAAAAGCACCGACTATCAAGGCTGGAGTAATAATTGCGAACGTCATTTGAAACATGGCAAATACTGTTTCTGGAATATCACCACTCATTGCATCACTAGTAACCCCAGCCATAAATAGTTTATCTAAACCACCAATCCAGTCATTACCAACTCCAAAAGCCATTGAATAGGCATACATCACCCATAAAATGGACACCATACACGTAATTGCAAAACATTGCATCAGTACAGATAGAACATTTTTACTTCTAACAATACCTGCATAAAAAAATGATAATCCAGGAATTGTCATAAATAAAACTAATGCTGTTGAGGTCAATACCCAAGCGGTATTCCCAGTATTAAGTTCATCTGCAAAACCAAGTGAAGGAAATAGCAAACAAACTATTAAAAGATTCCATGAAGATTTTTTCATTATATTTTTCTCCTTAGAGTGCTTCCTCGCCTGTTTCTCCAGTACGAATCCGAATTGTCTGTTTTAAATTGGAAACAAATATTTTACCATCTCCAATTTTATTGGTATTGGCAGCATTTATTATAGCATCAATTACACTTTCAACCATTTCATCACTTACGGCTGCTTCGATTTTAACTTTAGGTAAAAAATCAACTACATATTCAGCACCACGATATAATTCTGTATGTCCTTTCTGTCGACCAAAACCTTTTACTTCTGTAACTGTAATACCTTGTACCCCAATTTTAGATAAAGCTTCACGTACATCGTCTAATTTAAAAGGTTTAATAATGGCGGTAACCATTTTCATAAAAAATTCTCTTTAGTAATATGTAATTAAAGTTGTTAGGTAGTTATTTAAATAATGATTCACATAACAATTATCAATGACAATTAGTTTATTTTTTAGTATCCATAACTTAATATTATGCAAATTTTAATGTGATCGCCTTATCATAATTTATTAATTAGTTTGGCATTATCAGACAATTTCACAATTTTATTGTATTTTTTATCGCCTGGACGATATAGTTGTGAATACCGTTCTTCCCCATATTTTTCTTCTTCAACACAAAGAGTAGTACCCTTACTAAATCCTTTAAATATAATTCTAAAAATTGGTTTAATTGGTAATATAGCGAAAATAAACATGAACAGTAGCCATATTATAAAATCAATTTCAATCATCATTGAGATACCACAGTTTTAATACTTATTTCTTTTTATAAATAGAATTCTATTAATTATTGGTATATATATTGCTTAATTATATTTAATAGCATTCCTCCTTATGTGTATTTACCTCTCTCCAAATTTCTTGGTTGAGAGGTTTTTTTATGGGTATACTTACGCAGATGATTGCTACTTTCTGCAACTGATAATTTATCGTTCTATCTTGATATAGCATTTCCCGTTTGTCTACCTCCCCCATCCCCTCCCTAATTTAGGAGTGGAGCGAGGGGTGGTTATACTTCACTAAATCGGGAAATACTATAGTACATTATGGGGTTAGATAACTGGTAATAGACTCTTAATAATATCATGAGGAAAGCAAACTTGAAAGTTACATATAGCATTTACCAACTGAATAGATTTCAACATTTCCCGATTAAGTAAAGTACAACCATCCCTCCTAAGTTATGAGGCAATACCATTAAATTAAGGACAACCGGATTGCCACTACATAACGTGATTAATTGTAGGGATAATCCATTGTGGTTACCTTACTTAATGGCATTGAGGGGATGGGGGAGGTAAACGGGAAATGCTATACAGCAAAATAAGTAATTAATTTTTGAATTTCATTAAGAATTAAGATAATCTGAAAGTACTAGTAATTGAAAATATGGCTAAAACTCTACCATATTCCTATTCTCAATGTCGGAAAATTCCTACCATAATTATTTGTGATTACATGATATTTTATATATTTCAATGTTATATGTATAACAAATAGATTCATCTAGTCGCAATTGTCAATTTTTACATAAAAATATTGTATATTAAAAGTACTTATTGATTTTTTTTTGCTAAACTGTTAATAATAAATAGTAGTAATTAAAACACTTGGAGAATTGAGGTGAAAATTATGAAAAAAATAAGATACTTCACATTAGTTTTATTAATATTATTCAGCAGACCATTATTTGCTCAAGAATATATTGTGTTATTGCATGGTTTATGGCGTACTAGTTTTTCAATGCATTTTTTAGCTTCTTATTTAGAACGACAAGGATTTAATGTAGTTAATATTGATTATCCATCCACATACTATCCGATTAAAAAGTTAACCAAATTAGTTGCAAAACAGATAAAAATGCTTGAATCGGTAGAAAAAATACATTTTGTTACTCATTCCATGGGAGGGGTTGTGATTAGAGATTATTTGGCTAACAATAAGCTTAATAATCTTGGACGAGTCGTTATGTTAAGTCCGCCTAATCAAGGCTGTGACATTGTTAATATGCTTAAATATTACTTAGTATTTAAATTTTTTACTGGGCCAGCTGGTCAGCAACTTGGAATTGAGCCATCAAGTTTTCCGAATCTACTTGGACCAGTTGAATTTGAATTGGGAGTAATTACTGGAAATTTTAGTTTTGACTGGTTTTTTTCTTATATGATACCCGGCGAAGATGATGGTCTTATATCTGTAGAAAGAGCTAAAGTTGAAGGTATGCAAGATTTTTTAGTTGTTCCACATAGCCATACTTTTATCATGAATAGTAATAAAGTTAGAGAACAAATAACTTATTTTTTAAAACATGGACAATTTGATCATTCACAAAATGATTCTTAAATGTTGTAATATTCCCAGTTTTTGGATGTAAAAATATTATTACAGTGTATTTAAAATATTGTTCCTAAATAAAATTTGGGAACAATATTAAACTAATTGTTACATCGAACTCAGGTTAATTATAATATTTTAAAAAATCTACTAACATAAAGTTATATTAAATATCACTAAACATTAAAGCAGTTAACAGAAAATCTAAACCTAAAGTTGCTAAGGAGGCATGCACCACAGTTCTAGTCGTGGCTCTACTTACACCTTCAGCAGTAGGAGTACAATCATAACCTTCAAAAACAGCAATCCAAGTTACCACTATCCCAAACACAATGCTTTTTATAATTCCATTCATAATATCTCCCATAAAATCAGTTTTATCTTGCATTTGTGACCAGTAAGAACCTGAATCTACCCCTAATACTTGCACAACCAACAAATAACCACCAAAAATACCAACTGCACTAAAAATTGCGGCTAATAATGGTAACGAGATAATTCCACCTACAAATCTTGGAGCTATTACTCGTTTTACTGGATTGACTGCCATCATTTCCATGCCAGATAATTGTTCGGTAGCTTTCATTAAACCAATTTCAGCCGTCAATGCCGAACCAGCTCGTCCAGCAAATAATAATGAAGTTAATACTGGGCCTAATTCACGTACTAAAGATAAAGCCACTACCATTCCTAATGATTCAGTAGCTCCAAAATTGACTAGGGTATTATAACCTTGTAAACCCAATACCATACCTACGAATAAACCAGAAACTAAGATGATACTTAATGATAAAACTCCAATCGAATAAATTTGAGCCATTATTAAAGATGGGCGTAAAAATAAACCAGGAATTGCGGCTAAAATCTGTATTAAAAAAATATGGCCACGTCCTAGACGTTCAAAAAAACTTATGGTTGTTTTGCCTAAAGATTGTAATAAATTTAACATGCAATTTCTCCTAATAACTCTTTAGTATAATCTGGAGCTGGATAATGAAATGGTACTGGTCCATCAGATTCACCATTAATAAATTGTTTAACCCAAGCAGATTCAGAATTTTTCATTTCATCAGGAGTACCATGACTAACTACTTTACCATTTGAAATAACATAAATTAAATCAGCAATTTGAGCTGTTTCTTGCACATCATGTGACACGATAATACTAGTTAAACCTAACGCATCGTTGATAGAACGAATCAAATGTACTAAAACTCCCATAGATATTGGGTCTTGCCCGGTAAATGGTTCATCGTACATAATCATAACAGGATCAAAAACTAATGCTCTGGCTAATGCAACTCGACGAGCCATTCCACCAGATAATTCGCTTGGCATCAGATATTTAGCTCCACGTAAACCAACAGCTTGCAGTTTCATTAACACTAAATGCTGAATTAATACTTCTGGTAATTTGGTATGTTCTCGCAATGGAAAGGCTACATTTTCAAAGACATTTATATCAGTCAATAAAGCTCCACTTTGGAACAACATGCCCATTTTTTTTCGTAATTTATATAAATCATGTGTTGATAAAGTAGCAATGTTTTTACCATCAACTTCCACCGTACCAGAATGAGGCTTTAGCTGACCACCAATCAAACGTAGTAGGGTGGTTTTACCAGTACCACTAGGCCCCATAATAGCGACGATTTTACCACGTGGTATGTCTATATCAATTCCATCAAAAATCCAACGGTCTCCTCGTGAAAACCGTACATCTCTAATTTTTATAAAAGTATCATTCATATTTGTTTAATAACATGTAGTTAAGTTCTTGAAATGTAAATTGTTAAAAAATATTTTTTTATAATTATTGTGTCAATTCAGGATTATAAATTATTATGTTCTGTAACATGCAATATACGAAATAGCTTCTTTAATTTTCTCAATCTTTTGCTCTTAATTTTTAATCATGGGTCTATTATACAAGGGTTGGTGCAATGAAACCGACCAAAATCCAATCAATAATTTATTTGTATCGTGACTTATCTAATTTGATAAGCCTATAATGTGAATTAAGAGCTAAAAAATTATTTTAAAAATCATATAATTAAAAATTGTAACTTCAGTAGATTTTTAACGTGCATTTTTTAACTCATTG
>JASFYV010000124.1:0-4722 GCA_045046925.1 Candidatus Marithrix sp.
AAATAGCGGCCATCACCTGTACAACCGCAATACCAGTTGAAATCATAGTCATTATTGTATTTGGATCAGTCCAAAATCCCATATCTCCTTTAGCCGATGACTCCTTCCGCTTAACCTCCAACCCATCAATATTAGCCCGCTCCAACCAATCCATCAAATCTAATAAAGTATCCTCATTGGCATCTTCACCTTCCAACTTTAATTCTAATTCTGTAGTCATAATAAATCCTTAGTAATGTTAGTTTATGTAAGGCAATATTATCATAATTGGGCAGGCTTTGTATCTATTTAAATCGAGTTGAGTTATATCTCATAAACTGTAAGTACAATTGAAAAACTGATATTTAGCTCAATTTTATAGATAAGTTATAATATCGAGGAAAAAATATGGGAAATCCAATCCCTAGAAAACAAATTAATGAACATATCGTAGAAATCGTCAGTGATTCGGGAGAAGGAGCTCAAAAAGCTGGTCAAACTTTTGGTAATATTAGTGCCAAAATGGGGAATGGAGTTTGGACTGTTGAAATTATTCCGGCTGAAATAAAACCACCAGCACGTTCCCCAGCAGGAGCTAGTGGAATTAGAATTCGAGTTGGCTCTCAATACATGACTAATATGGGTGATGCTGCTGACATTGTAGTGGCACTGAATGAACAAGTATTATATTCTCGTATTGCAACTCATGCCTACAAAAAAGGTACAGTTATCTTGCTAGAAGGCAAATGGCTTACCGATCCAAATCCTAAAATCATCGAGCAGTACAAAACAGCATTACAAGAATTCCGTGACAACGGTCTAATCGTACATGAAGTCCAAATGGAAGAAGAGTGCTTGAAATATACTCCAAAACCACGTTTGGGTAAAAACATGTTTGTATTGGGTATGATATGTCATATCTATGATCGTGATGTCCAAAAAGCCTATCATGAAATTGAAATTACTTTTATTCACAAAGGCGCAAAAGTAATTGAATTAAATCAGCAATTATTTCAAGCTGGCTATGAGTTTGCGGAAATTAATTTAGAGTTTCATTATAATATTCCACCTTGGCAAACTGAAGATTCCAAAGATAAACTGATAGTTACCAGTGGTAATCAAGCATTGGGTTTAGGAATTATGGCTTCTGGTATGGATATGGTAGCTATGTATCCAATCACTCCAGCCACTTCTGCTTCCCATTATTTAGCTGATGTTTATCATACAGTTGGTGGTTTTGTCCATCAAGCTGAAGATGAAATTGCCGCAGTCGGGTTTGCTATCGGTTCTTCATTTGCTGGTAAAACAGCTTGCACTATCACATCTGGTCCTGGTTTAGCCTTAAAAACTGAATTTTTAGCTTTAGCAGTAATGGCCGAAATTCCATTAGTCGTTTGTTTAGTACAACGTGGTGGCCCTTCCACTGGTTTACCCACCAAAGTAGAACAAGGTGATTTATTAGCAGCTTTATATGGCGAACCTGGCGATGCTCCAAAAATTGTAATTGCCGCTGCAACTATCGAAGAATGCTTACATTTTGTAATTATGGCTCGTAAATTAGCTGAAGCTTTCCGTGGCCCAGTTATTTTATTGACTGATGCTAACTTAGCTACTGGCGTACAACCTTATCCACGTCCTGAAGCAAAAGCAGAATGGTTAGCTTCCCCTATCGATCAGTCGAATTGGGATAAAGATATGCCAGCTTATAATTGGGATGAAAAAACTGGATTATCAGCACGACCTATTGTTGGCCAGGTTGATGGTCAGTATGTGCTTACTGGATTAGCTCATACTAGTAAAAGTAAAGTTGCCTATGACCGTGAATCTAACCAACGTGGTTGTGAGATGCGAAGTCGTAAACTAGCTACCCTTTGCAGTACTTTGAAACCACCTAAAATAAATGGTGAAGCCGAAGGTGATTTATTGGTAGTTGGTTGGGGATCGACCTTAGGAGCGATTGAAGAAGCAATTAGTAAATTACAAGCTGAAGGTAATAAAGTATCTTCTATTCATTTACGTTTCTTATCACCATTAGAACCTGGCCTGAAAGCTATATTTGCTAAGTTTACTAATGTGTTAACGATAGAAATAAATTATAGTGATAAAGCTGACGCTCCTTTCATTACTCTAGACAATCGACGTTATAGTCAATTAGCTACCATTTTGAGAGCTCAGACTTTAGTGGATATTGATTGTTGGTCAAATGTGCATGGACAACCGATGCAACCTGGATTAATTTATGAAGAATTGCTTAGTCGCCTCAACCAAGGAGCAGCATAAATGTTTGGTTTAAAATCAGATTGGTCACTTGACATTAAAACTCGTTATTTCTCTTTGGGCGATTATGCTGGTGGTGAAGCTCGTTGGTGTCCTGGATGTGGGGATCATGGCGTACTTACTGTAGTACAAAGGATTTGTCGAGATAAACAGATTCCTCCAGAAAAAACGGTTGCTGTATCCGGTATCGGTTGTTCTAGCCGTTTACCCCATTATATGGGAACTTATGGCTTTCATGGTTTGCATGGTAGGGCATTACCGTTAGCATGTGGAATTAAATCTAGGCGACCTGAATTAGATATTTGGGTGGCTACTGGGGATGGCGATTGTTATTCTATTGGAGCTGGACATTGGATTCATGCAGTGCGTTACAATATGAATATGACCGTGTTAGTATTCGATAACAGTGTCTATGGCCTGACTAAAAAACAAACTTCTCCAACTACCCCAATAGGTTATAAAACTAATACTCATCCAGAAGGAGCTGTATTAGAAGCTCATAATCCTCTGACGACAACTTTGGGTATTGCTAATGTTTCCTTTGTAGCTCAAACAGTTGACTGGAATCCAAACCATCTCTATGCAACTATTAAAGCAGCTCATGATCATAAAGGTTTCAGTCTAGTCAATATCATTCAACGTTGTCCAGTTTTTCTGCCAAATTTCTTTCAGGGTTATCAAGATGATCCAAGTAAAGTGTTGTTATTGACTCACGAAAAAGGCATTCCACTGGAAGATAAATTTGCTCGATTATTTCCTACCCAAAAGGAACATGATCCAGCTAATATGGTAGATGCTTATGATATTGCTTCAGCAAGAAATCCATTGCCAATCGGTCTGTTATACCATAACCCTGCTGTGCCTTGTTATGAAGATATTTCTAGTGTAGGTAAAGATATGGGCATGGAAGAAAAATTAACTGGGATTGAAAAAGCCTTTGATCAGTTTGCAATTTGATCTAACTTTATTAAAGGCAAATATTACAGGTTTGCTCTTAGTACAAATTAAATTTTTATTAATATTTAAAAACTAAACCAACCAAGTTTTGATATATTATCTACTGATGTTACGCAGATAGCGACTTTCCCTAACCCTCAATGCTATTTTATAGCGTTTCCCATTTGTATAAAGCACATAAACCACCCCTTTCGTCCCCTCCTTAATTAAGGAGGGGATTAGGAAAAGTTGTATTTAATTGAATCGGGAAATGCTATTAAGTTAAGAAAATTGATTAAGGTAGATTGCCACTACAAATAATCATGTTATGTAGGGGCAGTTGCCCTTAACTTAATGGCATTGAAGAGTCAGTGGAGGTAGTGTGTGCAATATCAGGTATCTAGTCTGATAATCTCTATTAACCTGAGTTCAATATAAGAAAAGTATAAATAATTGTATCTCCAAAGAAAATAATTCATAATAGAAAATAATTAGAAACCTACAAGAAATAATTCAGGAGATACAAATGATGAATGTAACAGAAATATACTGTGATGTAGATGTGTATATTATTTTTACCATCATGGCGAAAAAGCTTATTAACCGATGAAAAACCAAAACGTAATCGAGGGTTTTTAATGTCAGAAAGTGAAGTGATGACTATACTTATATTATTTCACAGTTCTAGCTACAGGAATTTTAAGAATTATTACAATCAGTATATACCTCTGGTATTAGGAAAAGAATTTCCTAAACGTGTTAGTTATAATAGATTTATTGAATTATCTCAGTCAGTTGTAATCCCACTATGTGCTTATTTACATATACGTAAAGTTTCCTGTAAAGGCATTGCATTCATAGATTCAACACCAATACGAGTATGGTGATAATAAACGTATTCCTCGTCATAAAACCTTTAATGGTAAAGCAGAGCGTGGCAAATCTTCCATTGGCTGGTTTTATGGGTTCAAATTGCATTTGGTTATCGATGATACAGGGGAACTTATTAGTTTCTTCATAACTCTTGGTAATATTGATGATCGTAAAGGTTTAAAAGATGAAATATATTAAAGGAAAATTGTTTGGAGATAAAGGTTATCTTTCAAAAGCACTTAAAAAAGAATTATTTGATAAAGGTATATAACTTATCACTAATGTACGTAGAAATATGAAGAAAATTATTTTAGATGACATTGATAAGTTACTTTTACAAAAACGTTCTATAATTGAAACAGTTAATGATCAATTAAAGAACATCTCACAGTTAGAGCATTCTCGTCACCGGAGTTTATGTGGTTTTGTTATAAATGTTATCTGTTCACTTATTGCTCTTGGCAAGCTAAAAAACCATCCCTTAATATTAGAAATAATCATCAAGATTTAATTATACTTAATGAGAATAATTTCTCTTTCTTGATTTTTTACTTTTTTTGTAACTACCTACCATACCTTATGAGACGACAGTAGTAGGAGAAAATAAATTACACAAGGAAGTAAAAACATTATGACCTTGTTTTCGAGCAGTTAATA
>JASFYV010000125.1:0-12881 GCA_045046925.1 Candidatus Marithrix sp.
AAATTGTAACTTCAGTAGATTTTTAACGTGCATTTTTTAACTCATTGTTTTTATAAAGATACATAATTTTAGCTCTTAATTCACATTTTAATCTTGTGCTTTATTTATTCGGGAATTGCTATATCTTATTTTACAGTTCCAACTACAGGAATTTTAAGAATTATTATACTCAGTATCTCTTGTATTAGGAAAATAATTTCCTAAACAGTTATAATAGATTTATTGAATTATCTCAGTCGGTCTTAATCCTACTGTGTGCTTATTTACAGTTTCCTTAAGGCATTGCATTCATAGATTCAACACCAATATGAGTATGTGATAAGTATTCCTCGACATCGTAGTTTATGTATTTGTAAATATTATCTGTTCACTTATTGCTCTTGGCAAGCTACCGTCTTATTGAGGATAACTTCTCTTTTTCTTCTTGATTATATCTAACTCAGGTTAATAGTATTATGAGTTAGGAAGGGAACGAGTAATGGTTAACTTCACCAACCAAAAAATATCATGTACAATTAAGTTATAATCAAATTAATTCATAAATGGAAAAAAATATGTTAAATCTAAATTATTATAAACCTTTTTTAAGTCTATTATTTTTAGCATGGTTTGTATCTGGCTGTTCCACAGTACCTAAAGAAAATACTGATCCTTTTGAGAAAATAAATCGGGGGATTTTTGCTTTTAATAAAACCATTGATAAGGCAATCTTAAAACCAATATCTAAAGGATATCAAGCAGTAACACCAGAACCAATTAATAAAAGTATAACTAATTTTTTTAGTAATATTAATGATATTAATGTAATTATTAATGATTTATTACAGTTTAAGTTTAAACAAGCGGCTTCTGATAGTGGTAGAGTTTTATTAAATAGTACTTTTGGACTGTTAGGATTTATAGACCTTGCCAGTAGATTTGATATACCCAAACATAATGAAGATTTTGGGCAGACTTTAGGCTATTGGGGAGTTGATAGTGGCCCTTATGTAATGCTGCCATTTTTAGGACCTAGCTCTGGGCGTGATGCGATAGGGGTAGGAATAGATGTATTTTTAGACCCACGTTTTTATTATACTGGAAAGCCTATGGGTATGACATCTACTCATGCTTCTTGGAGTTCAGAGTTAGTTAATAAAATTGATATGAGAGCTGATTTATTAGAGATGGAAAAAGCTTTAGAAAAAGCTGCTATGGATGAATATGCTTATTTGCGCAATGCTTATTTAGCTAGACGTAATTATTTAGTTTATGACGGTGATCCACCTCAGACAGAAGAAGATGCGTTTGAGGATGATTTATTTGATGATGAAGAGTAATAGTGAGAAGCTCTGATTTTTAATTAAGCATTTAATACTGGGCATTAAAATGAACATTTCCAATCGAATATCTTGTAATCAGTCAGGAATAGCTTTAATTATATTTTTGACAGTTATAGTTTTAGGTACTGCTACATTTTTAGTATCTCAAGCTAATAACAGTCGGTTTCAGCGTGAAATTAATGCTCAAAAACAAACAGCTAAAGTTTTGCGACAAGCGAAAGAAGCATTATTGGGATTTGCGGCGGTTTATGCTAAAACTCATACTGCTCAACCACAAGGATATTTGCCTTGCCCAGACCTTGATGGTAATGGTAGTAGTGAGTCATATTGTGGTAATAAAGGTGAAAGTATTCTAGGTCGTTTCCCTTGGCGTACTCTAGGTTTACCACCATTAAAAGATGGGAATAATGATTGTTTGTGGTATGCAGTTTCTGGTAATTATAAAGATAAACCTAAATCAGCTTTAACTAGTGATACACCAGGATTATTTATTGTTGAAAATATGAATGGAGATAAAATAGCTGGAGCTGTATGTACTTCTTCTTCATGTGTATCAGAAGACGATGAAGCAAAACAAACAATAGCTATTATTTTTTCACCTGGTAAAATACTTGATGGACAAAATCGTACCTCTACTGGTATCAAAACAAGTTGTGGTAGTGAAAATACTCTTGCTCCTATAGATGATATTAATAATCTTGACAATATAAATAAAGCAGAAAATTATCTCGATAAATTTATTGTTAGTAAAGGTACTGATTATACTATCGATAATTCCAAGGGAAAAAATGAATCAGCATTAGCAGATAACTGGGGGAAAAAGAAATTACCAACTGAAATAAATTCAGTTTTTATTAAAGCACCTCTTACTTATTACACTGATAACAATGGAAAAACTGATAATGAAAGAGTAATTTTTAACGATACCTTAATGCTAATTACTCGAAAAGATTTTGAACCAATATATGAAAGGATGGATCTTTGGGTGGCAAAAAAAGCCAGTCTTTGTCTTGAGCAAAGTGTAGGTTCTACATATGAAGAGAATTTTTTAAATACTTTTGAGGAAGCAATCGGTGATTTGGAAACACCAGACACAGGAACTTATAGAGCAGAATCAGAACATATTACACTTATTGAAGAATATATCAATGATAGTATTAAAAAATGTGAAACTAAATGTGATGACACACAAAATGCTTGTCTTTTTACAGCACAAACATGTGATGATATTAATGCGTGTAAAACAGAATGTAATGACACTAATACTGAATGTAAATCAGATATATATATTAAAAATGAAATAACTGGTTGTACTAGTATTGAGGCAAAAGATATTCATAGAATAGATTCTATATCTGTTGAAGGCAGATTCCCTTTGGCCGCCGATATAAATGATGAAACTTGTTTTAATGTTAGTAGATATAAAAATGAAGATGATAATACTACTGATTATAAATTAGCTTGCAAACCTACTGATAAACGTTTTGGTAGAATTCCTAATGTACCAGATAATACTAATAATGGTATGTTACAAGAATGGACAAACAAATGTTTTATGAATTATTGGTGGGATGAATGGAAAGAAAAAATATTTTATGCTGTAGAAGATGATTACGCACCTAATAACACTATTCATTTTTGGATAAGATCAATAAAACGTACATGGAATGGTGAAACCAATGCTGATTTTGATGGTAGACGAGATGATAATAAAGAAGATACGTTTGCTAGAATACAAGAGTCTGATACAAAAAAATGGGAACTTGCTACAATTCCTATTCCACCTGCAAATGAAGTACTACAATTAAATAATGAGATTGTAAATAAATTTACAATATTAGTTTCAGGACGAAGAATAAATACTCAAGCTAGAGCTGAAGATTCAGATAAAATGGACATTAATAACTATCTTGAGGGAGATAACAACTTGAATTACAACTATATTAATAGTAACACATGTCCTGTTGATCCAGATATACTGCCACCTCCGCCTCCAACTTGTATTTTTGAAAGAAAAAGAACAGACAAAGATTTCAACGATATTGTTTGTAAGGATAGATGGAAAGATTGTACGATACCAAAATAGATTATTATGAATAAATACAATGGTTTCAGTTTAATAGAAATGGCAATAGCACTAGCCATCATTGGTTTTTTAATTGGTGGATTATTACAACCTATGTCTTCAACAATTAATTATAACAAAATTAAATATACTGATGTAACTTTAGAACAAATTAAGGAAGCATTAGTGAGCTTTGCTATTATTAATAATCGTTTACCTTGCCCAGCAAAATGCTCTAAATACAATGGTAAGGATATTGATTGTTTTAATGGAGTTTATGATGCCTCTGATGTTGGTAAAGAAACGACTGATTCTGTATTTTGTGAACAAGAAGGATACTTGCCTTGGGCGGATTTAGGTGTTGGAAGATACGACGGATGGGATGAACCATTTTATTATCGAGTTGATAAAAATTATTCTACAATACTTAGTGGAAATGAATTGTTAAAAACAGATTCTAGCAAAAAATTAACAGTAAAATATAAACAAACGAATAAGAATTTAACTGCTCTCGAAACTATTGGTGGAACAGATTATTCTCGTGTAATAGCTATTATTCTATCTTATGGTAAAAATAGAAAAGCAGAAAGTAGCAATAAAATAACAGCAGCAAATGATGCAACTTATGTTCAAGGTAATTATATAGAAAATATATTTGATGATCGGGTAACTTGGCTATCAAAATATACTTTAACAAATTATTTAGCAAAAACTAGAGATTTACCACAATGAAAACATCACCAGGTTTTACATTAGTTGAAATGTCTATAGTACTTATTATTATAGGTTTTTTAATAGGTGGAATGTTTGCACCATTATCTATGCAAATGAATCAACAAAAAATCAGAGATACCAAAAAAACTTTGGAGACTATAAAAGAAGCATTAATGGGATATGCTATTCTTAATGATCGTTTACCTTGTCCTGCAAAATGTTATAAATATAAAGATGAAAATAGTATTTGTTTCGGCGGGACATTTGTTAACAAATATGTTGGTAAAGAAGATGATACTGATACTACCTTTTGTGAACAAGAAGGCTATTTGCCTTGGGTTGATTTAGGGGTATCTCAGTATGATGCTTGGGGAAATATATTTCGTTATCGGCTTGATAATTCTTATGATACAAGTCTAACTTCTTCAGATACAAGTAGTGGGCTAAAAATAAGGAATATTAATAGTAATCATCTTACTAATGAAACCGTTAATTCCAATGTAATTGCAATAATCTATTCTTGTGGTAAAAATGGTATGCCAGATGCAACAAACGCTATTAGTGGATATACAGGTGCTAATTGCTCTCCAATATCGTTGGTTACCAAGGATATTTACACCCAAGATTTTTATGTAGAAAATGAATTCGACGATATGTTAGTATGGCTACCAAAAACCATATTAATCAACCAATTAGTTTCTGCTGGGAAATGGCCACCATAATATTCTGGGCATCCTAAATAAAGTAGTGATGAACTCAAAAAACCTGTCAGGTATCAAAGACCTGACAGGTTTAGCACTACCTATTTTAGGATTATAATATCCTGTAAATCAATTCTAAATATCTAATTCCACCAAATTATTGACAAGCAAACTAATGACCTACAATGCTGCCGCTATAGAAGTCCTCACCGGACTAGAACCTGTCCAAAAACGGCCGGGTATGTATACCGATACCACCCGTCCCAACCACTTAGCTCAAGAAGTCATCGACAACAGCGTTGATGAAGCTATAGCCAAATATGCCAATCAAATTGACGTAATACTACATGCCGATAACTCCATAAGTGTGCGTGATAATGGGCGTGGAATGCCAGTCGATATCCATCCAGAAGAAGGAGTTAGTGGAGTCGAAGTAATTTTAACTAGGCTACATGCTGGTGGAAAATTCTCTAATAAAAACTATCAATTTTCTGGTGGATTACATGGAGTTGGAGTATCAGTAGTCAATGCCTTATCCAATAACCTTGAAGTCACTATTAAACGCAATGGCCAACTCTATCAAATGTCATTCGCTAATGGTGAAAAAACTTCTGAACTTAGCGTCAATGGCAAAGTAGGCCAACGCAATACTGGTACAACTATTAGATTTTGGCCTAACACTAAATATTTTGACTATCCTAATTTTGCAATTGCTCAACTTACCCATGTATTGCGAGCCAAAGCTGTATTATGTGCTGGTTTGACTATTACTTTTGTAGATGAACATACTGGAAATAAATCAAAATGGTTGTATAAAGATGGGCTTACCACTTATTTATTGGATGAATTGGGTAATGTAGAAAGCTTACCAGAAACACCATTTATTGGTCATTTTGCCGCTACTACTGAAGCTGTTGACTATGCTTTACTATGGTTGCCAGAAGGTAATTTATTGACTGAAAGCTATGTTAATTTAATCCCAACTACTCAAGGTGGCACACATGTCAACGGTTTACGCAGTGGATTATTAGATGCCGTACGGGAATTTTGTGATTATCGCAGTTTATTACCTCGTGGAGTTAAATTAGCCCCTGAAGATGTATGGGAACGTTGTGCTTATGTATTATCCGTCAAAATAGCTGAACCACAATTTTCTGGTCAAACTAAGGAACGTTTATCTTCCCGAGCTTGTGCTAAATTTGTATCTGGAGTAGTGCGAGATGCTTTTTCTCTATGGTTAAATCAACATGTTGATTTAGGTGAGCAAATTGCTGAATTAGTGATTAACAATGCTCAAAAACGATTACGAGCTGGAAAAAAAGTTACCCGTAAGAAAGCCACCAATGGTCCAGCTTTACCTGGAAAACTAGCTGATTGTACCTTGCAAGATGTTAATAAAACTGAATTATTTCTGGTTGAAGGTGATAGTGCAGGCGGTTCATGTAAACAAGCTAGGGATCGGAATTTTCAAGCAGTGATGCCATTGCGTGGTAAAATTCTAAATACTTGGGAAGTGGATACTAATCAAGTACTTGCTTCCCAAGAAGTACATGATATAGCTGTTGCTTTAGGCATCGATCCCGGTAGCGATGATTTAACAGGACTACGTTATGGAAAAGTATGTATTTTAGCCGATGCTGATTCTGATGGAGCTCACATTGCGACTTTACTATGTGCTTTATTTTATAAGCATTTTTATAAGTTAGTCGCTGAAGGACATATTTATATCGCTACTCCACCTTTATATCGGATTGATATTGGTAAAAATATTTATTACGCTTTAAATGATGATGAAAAACAAGGAATTTTAGACCGAATAGCTGCTGAGAAAAAACGAGGCCTAATTGATGTGCAACGTTTTAAAGGGTTAGGTGAGATGAATCCATTACAATTGCGAGAAACTACTATGTCACAAGATACTCGGCGTTTAATTCGACTTAATGTTGATGATGGTGAAAAAAATTATACTATTATGAATATGTTATTGGCTAAAAAACAAGTAGCAGCCCGGAAAGCTTGGTTGGAAAATAGAGGTAATTTAGCAGTAGTTTAGCAATTTTAATAATTACATTTATTTTATGAATCGTAAATCCCTTGTGGTTACCCTCATATAATTGCTATTAAGAATAACAATCATTATGATAATACCTTCGCCACCATGATAGTTATTTCGGGAATGAAGCAAAGCGTATTTCCCGAAATTCTCTATCTTGGTTTCGGGAAATCGTATCTCATTCCCGAAACAACAAATTCTCGCATTGGCGAAAGTATTTTATGATAAACTATCTAAATTAATATTTGCTCATCATATTAACCTTCTTAAATAAATCTGGCACAATTTTTTAGTTTAAAAACTAACTAAGATATAGCCATAAATTCCTATATAAATTATGTCAATTATAGAAAACATATTAGCTTTTATAGTCGTTATCGGTATTTTGGTGACTGTGCATGAATTCGGTCATTATTGGGTAGCACGTCGTTTAGGAGTAAAAATTTTACGTTTTTCAGTTGGATTTGGCTATCCATTATGGTCACATTGCTTTGGTAAAGATAAAACTGAATTTGTGATAGCTGCTATTCCTTTAGGTGGCTACGTTAAAATGTTGGATGAACGTGAAGATGATGTTGCTCCAGAGGAAGTTCATCGAGCTTTTAATAGACAATCATTAAAAGTACGTTCTGCTATTGTTTTTGCAGGTCCTTTATTTAACTTTATTTTTGCAATTATTGTTTACGCAATGATGTATATGATTGGAATAACTGGAATGAAAGCTTTTGTGGGCGATATTGAACCACAAAGTATAGCTGAACGATCTGGGTTTCAATCTGGTTATCAAATTGTGGCAGTGAATGATAAGCCAACTTTACACTGGGAAAGTATTGTTCAAACCACTTTAGAACAAATTTTAAATGAAAAAGATACTATAACTTATTCGGTACTTACAGAACAAAATCGGCAATATAAATTAAATATAGATTTAACCAACTTTACAATTGATGATATTGCTGGTGGGAAATTTTTTGAAAAAATTGGCTTTAAACCATATCGTCCATCTCCGCCCGCGATGCTTGGTAAAATAATACCTGACAGCCCTGCTCAACAAGCTGGATTTCAACCTGGAGATATAATTCTAGCTTTAGATGGCCAAAAAATTACTGATTGGTATGATTGGGCAAATTATATTAAACAACGTCCTGAACAAAAAATTGTTGTAAATATTAAACGTAATCAACAAAATATAAATTTAACTGTAATTCCGGCCAATGTTGAAGGTAAAGGACAAGTTGGAGTTTATGGGCCAACAGATTATATGATTCCAGATAAATATCGAGGATTAGAACAATATGGTTTAGGTCAGGCCTTGATAGAAGGAACCAAAAAAAGTTGGGAAATAAGCGTATTGACTTTACAAGTTATGGCAAAAATGTTGACTTTACAAGTTTCATATGAACATATAAGTGGCCCAATAACCATTGCTGAATTTGCCGGAAAAACTGCCCAACTAGGAATATCAGCTTTCTTATCATTTTTAGGGTTAATTAGTGTTAGTTTAGGAATTATTAATTTATTGCCAATACCTCTATTGGATGGGGGACATTTATTCTTTTATTTAATTGAATTTATTAAAGGTAGTCCAGTAACTGAAAATACTGAATATTTTTTACAACGGATTGGATTAACCTTATTATTATGCCTAATGGGACTGGCAATCTTTAATGATTTAGAGCGTTTATTTAGTTAAGTTGTAATATTAATAAAATTATTGGTATAATTGAAATTTATATGTTGATATTTTAAACTTTAACTACATCATTACTAACCTGTTTGATATTAAATAGTTTAGTATGAATTTAAGTTCTAATCTAAAGTCTAATGGAGAAAAATTATGATTAGACAAACTTTATATTTAATAGTGGTTGTATTATTAAGTTTCTCGGTTTATGCTTCTGATGATCGGCAAATGGAAACTGATGATGGTTATATAATTCATTACAATGCGTTCAGCACTAATTTTTTAACTGCTGAAGTTGCTCATACTTATAAGATCAAGCGTAGTAAAAAGAGAGCAATGCTGAATATTTCAATACGGAAAATTGGTAAAGATAAAGTGGCTCAAACTGAAGCTGCCACTGCTGTTATAAAAGCTAAAGTTACTAATTTTATTGGTCAGCAAAAAACTATTGAAATTCGGCAAATTGATGAAGGAAATGCTATTTATTACATAGGTGATTTTACTATTGCCAATCAAGAAATAATTAAATTCGACCTACAAGTTACCCCGGTCGATAAAACTTATACGATAAAATTTGAGCAACAATTTTTTATAGATTAATTTATTATTTTGAACAGATCAACACATAGCAGTCCTCTGGGGCTGCTTTTTTATTTTGGGGATATTTATGTCAACAATGCCTAATTATAATAGTTTGCCAGTGACCTTTACTAAAGGTGAAGGAGCTTGGTTATGGGATACTCAAGGCAAACGTTATTTAGATGCTTTATCTGGAATAGCTGTTTGCGGACTTGGGCATGCCCACCCAGCAGTAACAGCCGCAATTTGTGAACAAGCTGGTCAGTTATTACATACATCTAATATTTATAAGATAGCTAATCAACAAGAATTAGCTGAAAAATTAGTAGAAATAACTAATATGGAACGGGCTTTTTTCTGCAATTCTGGAGCTGAGGCTAATGAAGCAGCTTTAAAAATTGCTCGTTTATATGGAAATCAAAAAAAATATACCCAACCAATTGTAATTGTCACTGAAGGTTCTTTTCATGGTAGAACTTTTGCAACGTTATCTGCTACTGGTAATCTTAAAGTTCAACAAGGATTTGCCCCATTAGTAGAAGGGTTTGTAAGAGTTCCATACAATGATGTTGCAGCGATAATTAAAATTGCAGAACAATATTCTCAAATAGTAGCAATATTAGTTGAGCCAATAACTGGTGAAGGTGGAATATCTATTCCCGATACTGATTATTTAGCTAAATTGCGTAATTTATGTGATAAAAATGACTGGTTATTAATGTTAGATGAAATTCAAACTGGTATGGGGCGTACTGGTAAATGGTGTGCATTTCAACATACTAATATATTTCCAGATGTCATAACTTTAGCCAAAGGATTAGGTAATGGATTTCCAATTGGAGCTTGTTTAACTAAAGGTAAAGTAGCTGATATTTTACAACCAGGAACTCACGGCTCAACTTTTGGTGGAAATCCATTAGCATGTAAAGCTGCATTAGCAGTTATCGACACAATTCAGCAAGATAATCTATTATCACGAGTTCAAGAACTTAGTGAAAGATTTAAACAAGGATTTACTCAGTCTTTAAGCAAAATAACTGGGATAAAAGAAATTAGAATTAAAGGATTAATGATTGGAATTGAACTTGAGCAACCTTGTGGTCAATTAGTAACTAAAGCTCTCGAACAAAATATACTAATCAACGTTACCGCAGAACGAGTTATTCGTCTTCTACCACCATTAATTGTAACCAACGAGCAAGCTGATGAAATCATTGCAAAGGTTAGCAATTTAATTCAAGAAGAATTGGGTTAAAAGGAAATATATTTATGGCTGCACGTCATTTTCTATCTTTATTAGATTTATCTAAAACTGAATTAGATACATTGATTCAACGAGCTATTGAACTTAAAGAATTACAAATAAAAGGTCAATGTCCACCTTTGTTTAAAAATAAAGTTCTAGCTATGGTGTTTGAAAAATCATCTACTCGGACTAGAGTTTCTTTTGAAACAGCAATGGCTCAATGTGGTGGAAGTGCAATATTTCTATCCCAAAATGACACCCAACTAGGCCGTGGAGAACCTGTCAGTGATACGGCTAGGGTATTATCACGAATGGTTGATTGTATTATGGTCAGAACCTATGCTCATGAAACAGTCAAAGTTTTTAGCAAACATTCCAAAGTACCAGTGATAAATGCTTTAACTGATTTTTGTCATCCTTGTCAACTGCTTGCTGATGTACAAACTTATGTAGAAAAACGTGGTTCTATTCAAGGTAAAAAAGTGGTTTGGATTGGTGATGGTAACAATATGTGTCATTCATATATAAATGCTGCTTATCAGTTTGATTTTAAATTGATTATTAGTACACCGGCTAATTATAAACCTCAGACAGAATTGATGCAAAAGTTTGCTAATCAAATAAGTGTTATTACTGATCCTGAACAAGCAGTTCTAAATGCTGATTTAATTTCTACCGATGTCTGGGCTAGTATGGGGCAAGAAAATGAACAACAAGAACGTATGCAAGTATTTAAGCCTTATCAGGTAAATAACAAGCTATTATCTTTAGCCAAACCTGATGCTTTATTTATGCATTGTTTGCCAGCTCACAGAGGCGAAGAAGTTACCACTGAAGTGATTGAGGGTCCGCAAAGCGTTGTCTGGCAACAAGCAGAAAACCGTTTACATTCTCAGAAAGCATTGTTAGAATTTTTGTTTAACAATTTAAAGATTGCAAATAGTTAGATAATATAGTTATATAATATATTATAATAGTGTTCATAAAAGCATAGAAAGTATTAAAGTTATTACAAATAACCAGACAAACTTTAACCAAATACGTTAAAGATGGAATTATAGAGGTAGAAGATTTAGGCAATGGTTGTTATAATTATTTAGATGAATCAGTTTATAGATTTCTCGACAAATAAATTTCAAGGAAAACGGTTATCTATGCAAGGGTTTCTACCCAAAAACAGAAAAAAGACTGGGCGAATCAAGTCGAATTATTAAAAATTTATTGCTAATGGTATTAAGATAAATGAAGTGTATCAGGATATTGCTTCTGGTATTTCTTTTGAAAATCGTCAAGATTTTTTTAATTTATTAGATGAAATTGTTTCTTTATTGCTATTCAATAAGAAAGTTAATTAAGGAATTAGTGGATGCAGGTGACCAGAGTTGAACGACATATTGTTTATATAAATCAACAATTGATTTATCTTATGCCTCAAAAAATTTATATAATTGTGCCACATTTATTATGAGACAAAATTTTATAAAAAACCATAAGATTATCAATTATAGAATGATGGATAAGGTTATAAAACGTGATTATCCAGAGGCTTATAAAGGTCTGCCAGCTCAGTCCTCACAACAAGTTTTAATATTAATTGAAAAGAACTGGAAATCATTTTTTAAATCAAATCAGGAATATAAGAAGAATCAGGATAAATTTAATGGTAGACCTAAATTACCGAAGTATAAGGACAAAGAAAAAGGATTGAATATTGTTATCTTTACTAATCAACAATGTAAATTAAAAGGTAATCAAATTCATTTTCCTAAAATGGCTGGATTGTCAGAACTAAATACAACCGTTTTAAATTTTCAACAAGTGCGTATTATCCCAAAATACCAACATTTTGTGATTGAAGTTGTTTATAAAAAAGGAGTGTCAAATGAGAAATTAATTCATGATAATGTTTTAGGTATTGACCTTGGATTAAATAATTTAGCTACATTAGTCTCAAATCAACCAGATGTAAATCCTATGTTGATAAATGGCAAACCATTAAAATCCATAAATCAATACTTTAACAAGAAAAAAGCTAAACTAATGTCGTTTATTGGTGATAAAGGGACAAGTCATCCAATTGGCCGATTATCAAAAAAACGTAATCAAAAAATAGATGATTACCTGCATAAAGCTAGTAGAAATATTATTGATTATGCAGTAGAAACTGACAGTGGTCTTATTATTGTTGGTGAAAACAAACACTGGAAACAGGAAATCAATATTGGGAAAAAGAATAATCAAAATTTTGTTTCAATTCCTTACGATAAATTCAAAGCAATGATTGAATATAAAGCCGAAGAATTTGGTATTGATGTTGTTTTTACCGAAGAATCCTATACATCTAAATCAAGTCATTTAGACAATGACTCATTGCCTGTTTATACAGAAAGTGGTGAATCACATAATTTTACCGGTAAACGTGTTAGTAGAGGGTTGTATCAATGGTCTAAAGGTATAATTAATGCTGATTTGAATGGTGCGATAGGAATCATTAAAAAAGTAGTTCCAGAAGCTCTT
>JASFYV010000126.1:0-20149 GCA_045046925.1 Candidatus Marithrix sp.
ATATACAAAGATTTTTATAAATATATTATTTTAATAACATTTATCATTCATTAAATTTGTCAATGTGTAAGTCCTATATAATTAAAAATTTACTTTAAAGATTTAAACAATAATAACTTATAAATAGGTCGAGGATTTATCTATGAAAATATTACGTTTTTTAGTATTACTATTCTTAACTATTCCAATTTGTTCTCTAGCTGCTTTAGGTGACGACGATGAACTTAGTTTTTATGAGTTGGAAGAGGAATTGATGCGGACAGTTACTATTGCTACCGGGGTTAAACAGTCTATTGCTAGAGCTCCAGCGGTTACTTCTATTATTACAGCCAAAGATATTGAAAATATTGGTGCTAGTAATCTGAGCGAAGCTTTGAATACTATACCTGGTTTTTTTACATCTTATAATAGGGCTGGTTACCTTGTTTTCACTATGAGAGGCATTTCTTCAACAGGAAATCCGGAAGTTCTTTTGTTACTAAATGGCATTCGAATGAATCATTCAGAT
Organism: Candidatus Marithrix sp.; assembly: GCA_045046925.1. GTDB lineage: Bacteria > Pseudomonadota > Gammaproteobacteria > Beggiatoales > Beggiatoaceae > DRQV01. The sequence goes on from JASFYV010000126.1 coordinate 509, forward strand.
ACAGGTCGTGGTGGTGGATTGAGTATGCCAGCCTTAAATGTCATTTCTCGTATTGAAATTATTCGTGGACCTGGTTCTGCAGTATATGGGGCAGACGCTTTCGCTGGGGTTGTTAATGTCATTACTAAAACAGCTGACGATATTCAAGGTACAGAAGTTGGTATGAAGATAGGTAATTTAGATACCCAAAATGCTTGGGTTTCACACGGTAGTATATGGAATGGATTTAAAATAATGACTAGCTTGGAATATGATAATACTGATGGTTCAGGAGGAATCGTTGATTCTGATAAACAAACAATATTAGACCATAATTTTGGTACAAATGCTTCTGTTACTCCTAGCAATTTCGATATTAGTAGACATGGTTACGACGCTAGAATAGATATCCAAAAAGAAAATTGGCTGATTAGAGCAGGCTATCGTGATATGAATACAGGTAATGCTGCTAATGGTACAGAAGCATTATCTAATCGTAGCGAAAATATTCTTAGGCGTTTTAATGCAGAATTAATTTATCATAATCCAACATTTACTGAATATTGGGATGTAACTGCACAACTTAGTTATCTTCAAATGAATGTGGATAATAATTTAGTATTATTTCCTCCAGGTGCTTTTGGAGGGACGTATCCTGATGGCATGAAATTGAATCTACGATATTATGAAAGACATCCTCGTTTTGACCTCTCTGGTTTTTATTCTAAATTTGATAAACACTTGATTCGAGTTGGAACTGGTTATATTATTGATGATCAATATGAAATTGGAACTGTAAACAATTTTGGTGGAGGTACAATGAAGGATTTTTCTGATACACCTGATGCTTCAGCACCTGAAATTGATCGTAACAATTGGTATGTGTTTTTACAAGATAGTTGGCAAATATCTTCAGAATGGGAACTAACTTCTGGTATACGTTATGATGAATACTCTGATTTTGGTAATACTATCAATCCACGGGTTGCATTAGTTTGGCAATCTAAATCTAATTTTACCACTAAACTACTATTTGGTCGAGCATTTCGATCACCAACATTTGATGAACTATATATTAATAATAGTGTTACTCAAATGGGAAACCCAAATTTGGAGCCTGAAACAATTGAAACTTGGGAACTAGCTTTTAACTATAGACCAACCAAAAAATTGAATTTTGATCTTAATTTATTCCATTATGATATAACAGATAAAATTCTATATACTCTTTCTGATCTAAATTTAACAGAAGCCATGTTTACAGCACAAAATACTGGAAATTGGACTGGTCATGGTTTAGAATTTGAAACACGTTGGAAAGTAAATCCTAGAATAAATCTATTATTTAACTATGCTTTTCAGAATGGTGAAGATGATATAACCAATCAAGAACTTGGTAATTCACCTGAACATCAAGCATATTTGCGTACTGATTGGTTGCTTATACCAAAGTTATTCTTAAATACCCAAATTAATTGGACTGGAGATTGGTCTCGTCAACCTAATGATCCAAGAAAGAAAATTGATAACTCTACAATAGTTAGTTTAAATCTACGTTATAAAGAAGTAGATAAGTGGAGTGTTGCAGTTGGAGTTCGTAATTTATTTGATGAGGACGTTCGTATCCCTTCACTTGGACCAGATTCTGACGGTAATATTAGTATGCCTAATGATTATCCTTTACATAAAAGGAGTTATTGGTTAGAACTTAAGTATAATTTCTAATTTATATAATTTAGGGATAGTCCTGAACAAAGTAGTGATGTATAGATTAAGATATTTATCTTGGATTTATCAATTACTATTCTTCACAATATTTTTTAAAGTACATGCTAAACAATGTTTTATATATCACTACATTATTTAGGACTACCAATCATTTTATACTTGCTTTGCTATATTGTCATCTAATCTAGATGATTTTATATTAAGTATTTCTTGATATGGTCAGCCATAACCTCAACATGAGGTGAATAATTCATAGTAATATGATTGCCAGGTATTTCATAAATTTTCATTGTTGCTATGTTATGCCATCCTTGTTCTGGATTAGGAACATTTAAATCAGATTCCAAATCACGAGCCTTAAAAAATAATATTTCTCCTGAATAAGAACGTGGTTTATAATTTTGTAGAGCTTGAACATTTATCTTAAAAAGGTAAAGAAAATTTCTAATTTGTTCTAATGCCGTATCAGGCGTAAATTCTTTAGCAAATTGACTATGTTCCACAAAATACTTTAATTGTTCTTCAGAACTAAGTTGGCGAAGCTGACTCAAATCAAATTCAATACTACCTCCAACCTCAAGTAAATAAATGAGAATATCAATATCACTCAATGGTATATCAGGAAGTTCTTTGGGAGTGTCTATCAAAGCAAGTAAGTTAACCTTTTGATTAACTTTGTGAAGTTGTTGAGCCATCTCAAAAGCAACTGTTCCTCCAAAAGAAGAACCTCCTAATAAATAAGGTCCATTTGGTTGAACTACACGTAATGCTGCAATATATTGAGTTGCCATTTCTTCAACGGAAGTTAGAGGAGATTTTTCACCATCAATCCCTTGAGCCTGTAAACCATAGACAGGTTGTTCTGCCCCTAAATGAATGGCTAAATGGCGATAAAAATATACCTGTCCACCAACTGGATGTATTAGAAACAAAGGATTTTTAAATGATTTACCAGTCTGAATTTTTACTAGTACAGATGACTGTGTTTCAAACAATGAAGGATTTTTAATAGATTGTGTTAACTTAGCAATAGTAGATGAACTTAGTAAAATATTTGAAGGTAATTTTATTTGAAATATTTGACATAATTTAGCAATTAATTGAACAGCTAACAAAGAATCCCCACCCAATTCAAAATAATCATCATGGATATCAATGTTTTCAATTCCAAGAAATTGTTGCCAAATTTCAGTTATTTTTTGTTCAGTTTCGTTACGAGGAGAAACATAATTATCATCCAACTTTTTCTGTGGATTAAGAGCAACTGTCTTTTCATTTCGTAAAACTTTTAAATCATCAATTTTTTCAAAAATTATCTTCGTTGAAGCTTCAATCCAATACTTCTGCCGTTCAAACGGATAAGTAGGTAAAGATAAACGTTGTCGTTGTTCCTTAGCATAAAAATTAGTCCAATCTATCTTTATGCCATTTAACCACAATTGTCCTAAAGTTTTAATTAAAAAACTACTATCAGATATTTCATCATTAGGTTGTCGCAATGAAGTCAAAACCACTTGCCCAGTAACTCTCTCTGGATGACGTTTGGCAAAAGAGCTTAAAGTACGACCTGGTCCAACTTCCAATAAAATATATTTAGCTTCCGTCACTAATTCTTGCAAACCATCCGCAAATCTTACTGTTTGGCGTAAATGCTGAACCCAATAATTAGGATCGGTAGCCTCTTCAGAAGTAATCCAAGTTCCACTAACATTAGATAAATAAGCTATTTGCGGAGGCTGTAAATTAACCTTCTCCACTTGCTCTAAAAATGCTGGTAAAATAGGTTGCATCATTTCTGAATGAAACGCATGTGAAGTATACAAAAGTTTACATTCTAAACCCTTATCAGCCAATAACTGGGTAGCAAATAATTCCAGCACCTCTTCAGTACCAGATATAACACATTGTGAAGCTATATTAATAACCGCTAAATCAATCCCATCCGTCAACAAAGGTTGCAATTCTTTCTCAGTCAATGGCACAGCCAACATAGAACCTTTAGGCACAGACTGCATCAAACGACCACGGGATGCTACCAGTAACAATGCCTCATCCAAAGTAAATACTCCAGCAAGACAAGCCGCTACATACTCACCAATACTATGCCCAATCATGGCAGAAGGTTGCACGCCCCAACTCATCCATAATTTGGCCAGAGCATATTCAATCACAAACAAAGCTGGTTGACTGAAAACAGTTTGATTTATATCTTTCCCAGTATTAGTTGTCGGATATAAAACTAACCGTAAATCAATTCCCAAATGAGGTTGTAAAACTTGACAACAATAATCAACTTGTTCTCGAAACTCAATTTCAGTTTGATAAAGTTCCAAACCCATATTGGCATACTGAGAACCCTGCCCAGAAAACATAAATACTACAGAATTAATAGTATTGGCAGTAGCAGTGATAGATTGACAATTTACCATTGCTTTAATATCATTGCCAATCAACATTTTACGCTGTGAAAAATCTCGTCGCCCAATTTGATAAGTATAAGCCACATCAGCTAAATTCAAATCTGGATGTTGCTGTAAATATTCAACTAATTTATTAGCGTATGTTTCCAATGCTGAATCAGTTTTTGCAGATATTAATAATAATTGGCTAGGTCTAGATTTAACAGCAGATTGTACTGGCGGAGCTTCCTCCAATATCATATGAGCATTAGTACCGCCAATCCCAAATGAACTAACTCCAGCTCGACGTGGAATACCATCAGTTTGCCACTCAGATAGTTCAGTATTTACATAAAAAGGACTATTAGCAAAATCAATTTCTGGATTGGGCGATTCATAATGTAAGCTAGGTGGAATCTGTTGATGTTTTAAGGCTAAAGTGGCTTTAATTAAACCAGTCACACCAGAAGCTATATCTAAATGACCAACATTAGTTTTGACTGAACCAATTGCACAATAACCAGTCTTATCAGTATTATAAGCCTGAGTTAAAGCCGCAATTTCAATCGGATCACCCAATGCAGTTCCAGTGCCGTGAGCTTCTACATAAGTGATGGTTTCTGGATCAACTTCTGCGGTTGCTAACGCTTCTTCAATTACTTTAGTCTGGCCTTCTATGCTAGGAGAAGTATAATTCATCTTAGCAGCACCGTCATTATTGATATGCGAACCACGAATTACTGCATAGATATTATCTTTATCCTCTAATGCTTCTTCCAGTCTTTTTAAAACAACAATTCCAACTCCATTGCCATCCACAATTCCTTGGGCGTTAGCATCAAAAGCTCGACAATGACCATCAGGCGACATGATCATTCCGGTTTGATACAGATAGCCAGCTTTATTTGGCATCGTGATACAAGCTCCACCAGCTAATACCATATCACATTGATAATGCAATAGACTTTGACAAGCTTGAATGATAGCAACTAGAGAGGTAGAGCAAGCGGTTTGAACTGTTACTGCTGGCCCAGTTAAATTAAGTTTATAAGCAGTACGAGTGCAGAGGAAATCTTTATCATTACTTAAGGTTACTTGGTAATTACCAACAGTATCCATAATTTCTGCATTATTTGCTAAATTTTTCAGAAAGTAAGTATCAAAACCTCCCGCTCCACCGTAAATACCAATGTCTCCTGAGTAGCGATTAGTATCATAACCAGCATCTTCTAAAGCTTCCCAAGCACATTCTAAAAATAAGCGTTGCTGAGGGTCAGTAATGGAGGCATCTTTAGGCGTGAAACCAAAAAAATTAGCATCAAATCCAGCTATATCATCTAACATTCCTTTGGCTTTAACATAGTCTGGTTGTTTTAATAATTCTGGATCAATTCCAGCCTCTAATAGTTCTTCATCGGAAAAAGAAGTGATGGATTCTACTCCATTTTTTATATTTTCCCAAAATTCAGTTATATTTTTGGCTCCTGGAAATCTACCAGCCATACCAATAATAGCAATACTACTTTCTATATTATCCATATTTTTTTAATTTGAGGTCTAAAAGTCCATTTTTAAAATACCCATTCGTTCTTACCATTTATAGCATTTCCCATTTGTATAAAGTACATAAACCACCCCTTTCGTCCCCTCCTTATTTAAGGAGGGGATTAGGGGAGGTTGTATTTAACTAAATCGGGAAATGCTATACTCTGGCTTTAAATGATCATTTACCTGCTTGAATAGAATTGATGTTATAAAGGCATAATTTTTACACAAACACTGCGGAGAAAATAACCATCAATTATTCCTACAAGTTTAGAACGATAAGCTTGGACATAGTCAGCATATTTGCTTAAATCTTGATAATCACGTTTAAAATAAACTATTAATTTGCTATCTGGATGTTCAGTAAGCCAAGGACAAATATCATATTCATCAATAACTTTTAACTCTTGTTGTAATCTACCTAAGAAATGATATTCACCATAATAATTACCAAAATGAGCTAAAGTAGTTCCATTTTGTTGTAAAGTATTAATTTTATTGCTAATTTCTCGTAAATCATAGGCTTGTCCACCAGCTCTAAGAATTGTCAATGGAATAATTAAGCTGACTAATACTGTTACTGTACTAAGAGCAAGTAATCTTTGTTTAAATTTATCTGATTGTTGTCCTAATAAAATCCCACCCAATACAATCAATGCGATAGAGACTGGTAATGGAATATTTTCTACCCATGATGGTAAACGAGTGACTGACAATAAATAAGGTACGATTAAAAATATAATACCTAATAAAATTATGATGAGGCCAGGTAATGTAGCACTTCTACGGTGTTTGGGAATAGTTATTTTTTCTAATAAATAAGCAATTAATAATGCTAAAGCAGGTAAAACTGGTAAAAGATAGTGTAATTGTTTACCACTTATTAAGGAAAAACCAATAAATACTGGCACAAACCACATTAAACAAAATTGGACTCCTTTATTATCCCAATGTTTAGGTAGTTGTAGTAAACTACGCCATGCAGGCAACCAAAATGACAATGGAAACAATGCTATTGGCAACCAAACTAAGTACCACCAAATCGGTTGTTGATGAGCAAATGAATTTACCAAACGATTAGCAGTTTGACCGAAAAAAATTGCTTGCTGATATTCTTCTCCCCCAAGTATACCAGCCGGAATAGCCCAAGTTAATGCTATCAATGCTCCTATAATTATACTGATGATTAAACTTAAATAATATTTAGTATAACTTTGAATATTTGACCACCAAGGAGCTAACAATGCAATCGGTAATAAATTTAATAGAATTACTGGGCCTTTAGCCAATACACCTAGTCCAATTGCTATTCCTAATAATCCCCAACGTCTTTGTAAAATTGCAATGATACCAAGCAAATTAAAAAATGTGAGTAGCATATCAAACATGGTGACACCAGTGAATATACACCATAGGAAGCTACTTAATAAGATGAATGGAACCCAACGAGCAATTCTAGGTTGTTTGGGCCATAAAATATGAGCAATATAAGCAGATAAAAATAAGTTGCCTAAAGAAAATAAGCCGGGGATTAAACGTGGCCACCATTCATTTACTCCAAATACTGTCCAGCCTAAATTGATTAACCAAAATAATAATGGAGGTTTATGATGATAGGCTTCTCCATTTAGATGTGGCACTAACCAATTTCCTTGTACCCACATTTCCCATGCTACAGTTACATAACGAGTTTCATCAATTTGGATTAGAGTACGACTTACGATAGGAATCAGGATTAATAAAAGCCATAAACCGGCCCATTCTTCAAAAAAACGAATAACACGTAGCATTTAATTTTCCTGAGCTGATTTTTTTATTAGATGTAAATTGCGTAAATAAATAAATAAGCCAGTAGATTGACCTAAAATAAAAACTGGATCAGCACGATAAAAAGCATAAACTAGTAAAGTTGTAGCTCCTAAAATACTAAAATACCAAAACTCAATTGGAATTATACTTTTTTGTTGACGTTCACTTTTCCACCATTGAATTAAAAATCGCATAGAAAAAAATAGTTGACCAGTAAAGCCAATTATCAACCACATAGTTTCGTTCATTTAATATCCTCGACAATTTCTGCTTTACAAGAGCGTTTTTGTAACCACATAACTCCTAATAGGTCAATAATTCCTGCTCCTAAACGGTCAAATATTCCGTATTTAGATTTGCCTTTATTACGAGGGCGGTGATTAACTTTTTGTGATATAACTTTATAACCATTGCGTAAAAATAAAGCTGGTAAAAAACGATGGATATGATTAAAATGTGGTAATTCTAAAAAGGCTGAACGGTCAAATAACTTTAAACCACAGCCAGTATCTAAGGTGGCATCTTTTAATAAATAACATCTTACTTTATTAGCAATAATAGAAGCTATTCGTTTCATCCAATTATCTTGTCTAGTTCGTCGTAGGCCAGTAACCATTTTAACTTGCGAACTATTATCTATGCTTGCTAATAAATTTAGAATATCGGCTGGATCATTTTGACCATCACCATCTAAAGTTACAATCCATTTTGCTTGAGCGGCTTTAACTCCGGTTAATACAGCAACACTTTGGCCATAACTACTACGGTGACGAATTATTCTTAGTTTATTAAATTTCTGGGCAGTGGATTTTAAAATTTGCCAACTATCATCAGTACTACCATCATCTACATAAATTAGTTCATAATTAATTTTATCATCTAAAGTATTTCTAATCTCGTTTATTAATGAAATTAGATTATCGGCTTCGTTATAAATTGGTACTAGCACTGATAAATATGGCATAATTAATAAATTGTACCAGAAATATTAGCGTTAATTTCAATTAATTCATTATTGCAATTAAATTTGCTAATAAAACAACCGTTAATTTTACCAGTAGTGGTATCATATTTATCGATAATAAATTTAGAATTTTGCTTATCATGTTTGCAGGTTTTGCCTTGTCTAAGCAAATTTAAGGTGAATTTATCTCCTGAATATTTACCAGTATGTAGGTTATTAGTAGAAAAATCAAACAATTCAAACAAGCCTATTTCCTTAGTAATCAAACCTATGCTTAGATTTTTAGCATGAATATTCATACCTGGATTGACTAACCCATCAAATGGATTAGGTGTGCTTACCTTAATCGGTTTGGTATTAATTTTAGCAGTAGTGGTATTAAAACATTTGTTAGTATTTATCGAGGATTCTGCACTTGGATCGCTATCAGTAGCACAGGAAGCTAACATTACGATAATAAAAATCGTGGTTAATAAATTTAACATTGCATTTACTTTATAAGGTGAAAGTGGATAGAATATATGTTATAAAATTTATTGATATATTTTTATAAATAGTATTTCCCAATTCAATTAAATACAAGCTCCCCTAATCCCCTCCTTGAATAATGAGGGAACGAAAAGGGGTGGTTTATGTTATACAAACGGGAAACTATATATATTTTATATATCTTATGGTTAAACTTAATTTAAACTATGTCAAATATTATAGTAGTGAAAAAAAAAATTTAAATAGTTTGAGGTTGAATATGAGAGCTTTTTACCAATTCTTTAGCATGTTTATATTAGGGTTTAGCCCAATGCTATTAGCTGCTCCTTATAAACAAGTTGATAATGGTTGGCATGGTATTATTGGGTCAAAAGTTATCTTGCGTAATGAACCATATAAAGAGGTTGATAATAAAATTTTACCTTTACCTTATTTGGTCATGAGGCGTGGTAATTTTTTTATTGATGGTCTAAAAATAGGCTATCGCATGGCTGAAGGAACTAGTGGCAGTTTTGACTTGATTATTATTCCACGTTTAGAAGGTTTTGATGCTGACGATAGCACTATTTTAAATGGCATGGGAAATCGTAATTTTTCTGTTGATAGTGGCATTTCCATGGTATGGAAACAAGGTATTTTTGATTTCAATTTATCGGTATTAAATGATATAGCTAATAAAAGCAAAGGTAGTGAAGTTATAGCATCAATTAGTCATACCTATATATTAACTGATAAAAAACTAATTTTAACTCCAGATATAGGTTTGAAATTACAAAGTGAAAATTTAATCAACTATTATTATGGAGTAAATACTGCTCAAGCAAGACCAGGACGACCTGAATATACAGGTGAAAGCACTATGAATTATACTGCCTCATTAGATTTAATTTATTCTTTAAATAAACGTTCCAATCTATTTATGGCAGTAGAATATGAAAGCTTTGGGGATGACGTATATGATAGTCCTTTGGTTGATAAAGAACAAGTTATTAGTATTCTGCTAGGTTATGGGTGGCAGTTTTAAAATAAATATGCTTAATTAAAAATTCTATACGTTTTTGATAAACTTGCCAAGCACAACTTGTATCACAATCTGGTTGGCTTAATTTGCTATTACGGACTGTTATCCAATTACGTTGTTCCTGAATAAAATTCTGACTTGGTTTTTTGACTAATTTATATAGTTTTGTCATACGGCCATCAGCATGTTTTAGCAGACGACTGGCACAGATTTTTTTCTCAACTTCAGTGGTAGCTTTTTTACAGTTAAATCCTGCTTTTTCAACCGGCCCAAGTTGTTTAACTCTTATTTCATAAAATTGAACTTCACAATCTAGTTCACTGCAATTTATTAATTCTAAATCCCTTTGTTCCAACCATTTATATTGTTCTTGTTTTAATAATTTAGTCTCTTTTTTTGATAACACTTTCCGCAATTTTTTATAAGCTTTACCCAATTTTTCATCCACATCATTAAGTATTGGATCATCACAAATTAAATATTCAGTTTCTGTTGTTGCTTTTCCACAGTTAAAACTAGCTGCCATTATCGGATTGGTTAATATAGCTAAACCTAATAAAAAACTTATTTTAAATAACATAAATATTCCTCTGAATTATTTCAATATCAAGATTCATCAAAACTATAATGAATTAAAAATTCTATTCGTTCTTTATAAAATTGCCAAACACAAGCTAAATTACAATTTCTTAATTTTTCATCTCGCAATATAATCCAAGTTGCCTGATCTTGGTTTAATTCTTTCTTAAATGGAGTATATAATTCTATAACTTTGCCTTCCATATGTCTTAATAAACGATTAGCACAGATAATTTCATTAATTGATCTTTGACAACTAAGATAAGATGATTTAAAATTAGTTTCTATATCTGTATTTTTAATATTAAGTTTATCAGTTTCAAAAACATTACAATTAATATCGGCCGTTGGGTGCAATAGTTTAATTCTTAAATTATAAAATTGGATTTCACAATCTGGTTGAGAGCAAATTGACAATTCAGCATTTCGCTTAGTCAACCATTCACGTTGATCTTGGAGAAATAACTTTTTAGTATCTGTGTCTATTATTTTCCTTGACAAACTAAAATAAGCTTGACTCATCCTTGTATCTGCATTGTTTAATTGTGGATCTAAGCAAATAATTTCCTCAATAGGAGATAGTTCATCATAAATATCACAATTAAAACCAGCAGCTAATGATGAGTTAGAAAATATTAGTAGAATAATATATATATTACGCAAGCTTCATTGCCTAGTATGTTGAAGTTGTAGCATTAATACCTTTATGAGCCACAAATAAACCACAACCCAGTATTCTACCAGTGCCTAAACCTTTTTGTTGTATAAGAATTGAATCTTGTACTCCAAGGTCAGTTAACATTAAACTACGAGTAAATAGATTTCCAGTAGGAGTTTTAATATTATCGGTTTTGCCACAAACAGCTTTGCGACAATTAATTCCATGTTTAGTCAATTCTATCACTATGTTATTTACAAAGGTTTCTTCACTAATTTCTGGCTTTGTAATTATATGTCTGGCTAATAAAGCCTCAATTTTATCAAGCTCTTTAACTTTAGCAGATTTTACCTGTAATGAATAACCATCGATATCAAATGTCATACCGCAAAGAGCCTGAGCTTTATCAACACAATTTTGCGGAAGACGTAAGGTCAATTTAGTACGACGGGATAAATACATAATACTATCAGGTTGTTCTGGACGTTGCCAACCATGGTTTGATTCACCACCACGAATTAAATGCAATCCTGCTAATGGCTTTTGTTCAAACCAAGGCAACGCTTTACAAATTGCTTGGGATAAATTATAAGCATGGTCTAATAATAAACAACGACAATCAATACTAAATACCATATCCACAATTTCTTTAGATACAATTATATTTTCTTTAGATTCATCTTCTTGCCACAACATAACTTACCTATGATTTAATAAAAAGCTGCTTCCAAGCGATCTTCCCAATTATCTGGAGTATCTGGAAAAGGTGGAATTATATCCATACGGAAAAAACGTTCATCAGTCTTTTGTTTTTTTATTACTTCAATTAATTGTTCAAAATTTTCTAACTCATGGTGTTCTATTAAAATCTGGCTCAGATATAACATATTTTTAATCTATATTCGGTTAGAGTTTATTATCGCAATGAACTATGATTATTGTCAAGGAATTTTCATTCATATTTTTAATTAGTTTTTACTTAATAGTAGGACTTACGCACTTTTGCACTGGAATGATAGAATTTTATAAATATATAGCATTTCCCGTTTATATATCTCACTAATTAATTTCTTAACTTAATCAGGAAATATTATACACAGACTGTATATAGATTTATTATACTCAAACCACCTCCACTAATCCCCTCCTTAATTAAAAAAGGGACGCAAGGGGTGGTTCTTACTAAATCGTGAAATACTCATAGTTGCCAATATTTTAATTATAAATAACATTAACTAACCAGGTATTAACATGTGGAAAAATAAAGGATTTATCCCCTATTTAATTATCGTCTTCTTCAATGCCTTTACCGATTTAGGGCATAAAATAATCATCCAAAATGCTCTATTTAAATATTATGATGGAACTGAGCTAACAATTTACACCATCATCATCCAAGCTATGATTTTGCTTCCTTTCGTGATGGTATTTACTCCAGCCGGTTTTTTATCCGATAAATTTCCTAAAAATAAAGTTATCCAAGTCGCTACTTTTGCCGCAATTCCTATAACCATTATAATCACCTGGTGTTACTACTATGGCGAATTTTGGTTAGCTTTCTCGATGACGTTTATATTAGCTTTACAAAGTGCTTTTTACTCACCAGCTAAATATGGCTATATCCGTGAATTAGTTGGAAAAAATAACTTAACAGCAGCTAATTCTGCTGTCCAGTCAGTAACTATTGTAGCAATTTTATCTGGAATAATGGTTTACAGCATATTTTTTGAAAGCTTATTTTCAGAGAATTTTACTGAAATCGGCGATATTTTAATAGCAGTCAAATATGTCGGATTTTTATTGATCGGTGGCATTATTCTGGAAGCTTTATTATCGTTACGCCTACCACAAAAACAACAAACCAATCTTAAGTTACAATTTGAAGTCAAAAAATACCTAACATTGCATTATTTCCGCAATAATTTGAAATTAGCTTGGGTAAACAAGGGTATTTGGTTAAGTATCATTGGATTATCAATGTTTTGGGCTATTAATCAAACTCTCATAGCTTCTTTCCCAGCCCATTTGAAAGATGTTATTGGTGAAACTGATACCAGAGTTGCTAACGGTATCATGGCATTAGCTGGAATTGGCATAGTATTCGGAGCAGTTTTTGTCAGCAAAGTATCTAAAAATTATATTGAAACTGGATTGATTCCGTTAGGTGCATTGGGCATCTGTATTTCATTAATGATAATTCCATCACTACAAGATAGCATGACTTCCGGTCTAGTATTTATGGTATATGGATTTTTTGGTGGCTTATTTATCATACCGCTCAATGCCTTGATCCAATATTATGCGAAAGAAAGAGAAATTGGTATTATATTATCGGCTAATAACTTCATCCAAAACATATTCATGTTGACGTTTTTAAGTGTCGCTATTAGTTTGGCCTATATAGGATTTTCTAATCAAAATACTTTTTATTTACTAGCCATCGTAACTTTTATTGGAACTATGTATTCTATTACTAAATTACCGCAGTCTTTCATTCGCTATATCATTACTGGCATGTTAAGACGGCGTTATCAGGTACAAGTTGTGGGCATGAAAAATCTGCCATCTACTGGCGGAGTATTGTTACTTGGTAATCATGTTAGTTGGTTGGATTGGGCAATGCTCCAGATTGCTTCTCCACGGCCAATTAGGTTTGTAATGTTACGCAGTTATTATGAAAAATGGTATATCAAATGGCTCTTAAATATGTTCAAGGTCATTCCAATTGGTGCAACTGGAAGCAAACAAGCTTTACAAAAGGTGCAGGATAATTTAAGCAATGGTGAAGTAGTAGCAATCTTTCCTGAAGGACATATCAGTCATAATGGTCATCTTAGCGTCTTTAAAAGTGGGTTTGAGAGAGCAGTTAAAGATACTCAAGCGGTTATAGTTCCATTTTATTTGCGAGGTTTGTGGGGTAGTTTATCATCTTATGCAACTAAAAAATATCGTTATTCAACTGGTAATTCAGGTCAGCGTTTAATTACAGTAGGATTTGGTGAACCATTGCCATCTACTGCTAGTGCTAGTGAAGTAAAACAAGCTGTATTAAAAACCTCAATTCATACTTGGCAGGAATATAGTCACACTTTAGAACCATTAGCCATCAGCTTTTTACGCACTGCTAAATCTCAAAGCAATAAGCTAATCGTGATGGATGCTACCACTGAATTAACTTATGGACGTTTATTGACAGCTTCTTTAGTCTTTGCCAAACAACTTCAATTAACCATGCAAGGCCAGCAAAACATTGGCTTATTATTACCTACTTCGGCAGGAGCGACAATAGCAAACTTAGCTGTATTAATTAATGGCAAAACAGTAGTCAATTTAAATTATACAGCCACACCCAAAGTAGTTGAATTATGTATGGAAAAAGCTGAAATAAAAACTATATTAACTTCCAAAAGATTTCTAAAAAAACTTGAGGAACGTGGGATTGACATGACTCCATTGCAAGCCAAAGCTAAGTTTATCTATTTGGAAGATGTCAAGGCTGAAATTCCTAAATTAACCTTATTGCTCGGATTATTGAAAGCTAAACTATTACCAGTGGTAATTCTGAAAGCTTGCTATTTTCATAAAACTAAATTGGAAGATACTGCTGCCATTTTGTTTAGTAGTGGAAGTGAAGGAGTGCCAAAAGGAGTGATGTTGACTCATGCTAATATCATGATAAATATCAAACAAGTTATATCAATGTTAAATCCTCCTGAAGATGAAGTGGTGTTAAATTCCTTACCAATTTTTCATGCTTTCGGTTTAACTGTAACTACTTTTATGCCATTGATAGAAGGTATTCCAATGGTATGTCAACCTGATCCTACTGATGCTAAAACGATAGGTAGATTAATTGCTCGTTATCAAGTTAGCATTCTAGTTGCTACTTCAACTTTTTTACGCATTTATACTAAAAACAAACGCTTACATCCTTTAATGTTTCAATCTTTACGTTTAGTGATAGCTGGTGCAGAACGACTTAATCCAGATGTTCGTAGTGCTTTCAAGGAAAAATTTGGTAAAGATATTCATGAAGGTTATGGAGCTACTGAAACATCTCCGGTTGCTGCTTGTAATATTCTTGATATTTTGTTGTCTCATTCTGGTGATGTGCAGGTTGGCAATAAAATAGGCACGGTTGGTTTACCAATTCCAGGAACTACGGTAAAAATTGTTGATCCAAATAGTTTGGTAGAGTTACCAATTGGTGAAACTGGTTTAATTTTGATTGGTGGCTCACAAGTTATGTTAGGTTATCTGCATGATCCTGAGAAAACGGAAGCTGTTTTAGTAGAAAAAGATGGAATTCGTTGGTATAAATCTGGCGATAAAGGCAAGATCGATGTGGATGGCTATTTAACTATTTTGGATCGTTATTCTCGGTTTGCTAAACTGGGTGGTGAAATGATTAGTTTGACAGCAATTGAAATTCAAATAGCCGAAGTTATCAATGATGAAGAGATAGAAATTTTAGCGGTTGCGATTCCTGATTCTAGTAAAGGTGAACAGGTTGTGTTGTTGGTGGCTGGTGATATAGATTTAGCTGAATTAAAAAGTAATATCCTGCAAAGTGACATCAATTCATTAATGATTCCAAAACAATATTTAGCAGTAGAAACCATACCTAAACTTGGCACTGGTAAGGCTGATTTTAGTGGAGCTAAGAAGTTGGTATTGGAGATGGTTTAAAATTAGAATCTTTGCTTGATATAAAAGTTAAATAAGATTAGTATATTCTTTTAAGGGTGTATTCAATTATTCCTGATTTAGCGGATAATATCCAATATTAGGTATATTTGACAGGATAATTCCTAAACTGGGCAAACTTGCCTGATTTGTCGGTTAATATCTAGGAGTAACAGGGCAAATATACCTTATAATAAGTAGTTAGTTGTAAAAACGTATCACGCAATACAATATGCGAATTAAGAGTTAAAATTTGTGTATCTATGATAAAAACAATTGGTTAGAAAACCAATCCATTGATACACCTAAAATCACCAATTTTAACCGAATGATTTTGAAAGAATTTTTTAACCCTTAATTCGCATACAATGTATGTTATAATAAAGTTATGGACATAAAAACAACTAAATGTTTGTTAAACCGCTTACTGTTACTATTTCTAGTGACTGCATTCCTTACAATGCAGTTGGTGCCTGCTCATGTTCATTTAAGCGAGCAACACGAACACGATGGAACCCATCATCAACATCAGGCTGAAACACATGCCCACAACTTAACCAATCAAACGATTGCTATTGATTTTTCCCACCAAACAAGCCATACAAACGTCATCGTTCTTGTTCATGAATACAGTTTTCCAAAACAAGAAAAACAGAACAATCTCTCAACTGTTTTAGTTAACAAGCATACTATCCAACTACACCCATTTTTGTTGGTTAGTATTAAAATACCAGTAGCTACAAATACCAACTTAAGCTATTTCGATCTTTCAACGGTCAATCCACGCGCCCCACCACAAATCTCTTAGATTTTTTATTGTAAAACCTGTAAATAGCAATTCCACTGATTCAGGAACTTTAATTATTTTAGGGCGTTTTCTGTCGCCTTAAATAAAATCTAACGAGGTATTTATGTTATCTATTATTAAACAATCACGATGGCTTCTAGCTGTCTCTATTGCACTTTTTGCAAGTCTGGCTTTTGGACATGGTATGTCTGAGGCTGAAAAACAACTTATTATCGAAGGTGGGAATCTACGCTATATCTGGATTGGTGCGACCCACATGTTATCGGGCTATGACCATTTAGCCTTTGTATTTGGCATTATCTTTTTCTTAACGAAATTCAGGGATATTGTTAAATACATCACTGCATTCACGGTTGGACACAGTATAACATTGATTTTTGCGACCTTTAATGCCATTCAAATCAATTATTTTTTAATTGATGCGGTTATTGCGTTAAGTGTTTGTTATATCGCTTTCCATAATCTCGACGGCTTTAAAAAATATCTAAATATCAAAGCACCTAGTATGTTAGCAATGATATTTAGTTTAGGTTTGATTCATGGTCTTGGTCTATCTACACGCTTACAACAACTGCCACTGAATCCTGACCAGCTACTGATGAATATTATTTCATTCAATATCGGTATAGAGCTGGGACAAGTTTCTGCTTTGGCTATCATGCTGTTACTTATAGCTGTATTTCGTAAAAGCCACTTTTTCCCAACCTTTAGTAAAATATCAAATTACTTTTTAATCCTCGCAGGTGCTTTCCTTTTTCTTATGCAGATGCACGGTTATGAACATACTGCTAATGCAGATGAGTTCACTACGAGTACGGAGTCTGTCTCACAAGTAATTAATAGTGAACAAGCACATAACTGGAAAGATACAATCAATGTTACAATTCCAGCCAGAGAAGATAAAGAATATAAATTACAACTTGCCAAAGGTGCCATTCTTAATTACGCATGGCAAACCGATAAAGGTGAATTGTTTTTTGATTTTCATGGCGAACCACAAGGAGATACCACAGGTTATTTCAAGACTTTTGAAAAAGATACGAAATCCCATGCCAGTGGTTCCTTAACAACAATATTTACAGGTACTCACGGTTGGTATTGGAAAAACAGCAATGTATTCCCAGTGGTTATTACCTTAAAAGTGTCTGGAAAATATCAACGTCTTGATTTAGAAGCTAGTCAAGACATAAAATCAGAACCTAACCCTACTCACGACACTATTGATTAACAGGAGATTTTTATGTGGCAAAAATTATTACTACTTGGTTTTTTTATTATTGTGATGGCAGGCTGTTCAGATCATGGACACTCGCATGACAATAATTCAAACAACCATTCACCAAACAAACATGACTCAATTGACTAATTTATTTGGAAAAAACATATGAACACTTTAGCAACAACACTGGTATTATCATCATTGCTTTTTGGCACACCTGTTATAGCAGGTACGGGACATGACCATGCACCAGCCCCCATCAATCAACAAGTAGCTGAAAAGAAAGCGGATGAAGTCATCGCTTCATTTGTCGAAAGAGAGAAGATTGATAAAAGCTGGTCATCCATAAAGGCAAGCTCTGTCGAGAAAAAAGTGATTAATGGTAACCCTGAATGGGTCGTGATTTTCAACAATGAAAAAATTACCGATATTGACAAACAACAACTTTATGTGTCTCTGACAATAGCTGGGGAATATATTGCTGTAAATTACATACCAGCAGATGCAGGACATGGACACAGCCATGCACAAGCCCCCGTCAATCAACAAGTAGCTGAAAAGAAAGCTGATGAAATCATCGCTTCACTTGTCGAAAGAAAGAAGGTTGATAAAAGCTGGGCATCCATAAAGGCAAGTTCTGTCGAGAAAAAAATGCTTAATGGTCACTCTGAATGGGTCGTGATTTTCAACAATGAAAAAATTACCGATATTGACAAACAAAAACTTTATGTGTTTCTGACAATAGGTGGGGAATATATTGCTGTAAATTACACAGGTAAATAATTAAAGGGGTCAGGCTCGAATTAAATCTGACCCAAATTAAACTCAAAAATGTGCTAACTTACCCTTGCTCACCGACCTATCGGCGGGAGAAGAGGAGTGTTATGCGTTAAAAGAGAAAATATGAAACCACGTATCAGCATGATAACACTCGGTGTAAAAGACCTGGCAACATCAGTAAGGTTTTATAAAGAAGGTCTTGGCTTCCCGCAAATGGAATCACCTCCTGAGGTTGCCTTCTTTACACTCAATGGCACATGGTTAGGTTTATATAATCGTGAAGCATTAGCTAAAGATGCAACAGTTAAATCAGATGGTAGTGGCTTTAATTCATTCACACTATCACATAATGTAGAAACCGAAGAAGAAGTCGATGCAATAATTAAAAAAGCAATCGAGGCTGGTGCATCAATTGTAAAAGAACCACAAAAAGCCTCTTGGGGTGGTTATAGTGGTTACTTTAAGGATCCTGATAGCCATCTATGGGAGGTGGCATATAACCCACATTTCTGGGTCGGGCCGCATGATAAAATCGCATAACAAGGCGCTGCAGTTGACCAGCAATACGCCGCTTCGCTCTGTATTACGGTCAACTGAGCTTAAGCGTTAGGTATATGTAAAGAAATGAATCAATATATAAAATGGCTTCTCATTGGCTTTATAATTGGTATCGGTCTTTATGCAGGCGAAAAAACTCGTAAGCCGTATATATCTGATTAATAAATCATAATTGTAGGGTGTATAAGCGAAGCGTCATGCACCAAAACCAAGGAATAAAATATAGTTTGTGGTGTAGCTTCGCTTATACACCCTATGGTTTTACGATTGATTTATATAATTTTATTACAATGATTTTACCATCGTTCCCAAACTCCAGTTTCACTGCCATTAAGTTAAGCCTTGGAGTCCAAATCTTTAGATTTGGAAGTGTTTGATATTTAATCCGAATAATCCAAATCTGAAGGTTTGGACTCCAC
>JASFYV010000127.1:0-18015 GCA_045046925.1 Candidatus Marithrix sp.
TATAGATTTAATTTATGACTGTTATAAATAATTTTAATTAAACGTATCGTAATGATTTATAAACATAAAAAGTTGGCATGGGCATGGTAGGTAGTTACGGCTCATCAAATATATCCTCCAATTCACAAAATAAATTAGATGAAATAGGTGTATTTTCAGATCAACCTAGTGTGATGTCTGAATCTACCCAAATCATACATGGGCTTGCTAAAGCATCCATCAAAATAGATGACGAGTTTATACAACGAATTTTAGAAATTGAGGTCAAAATCCCAACTTCAAATGAAGGCAAGCCGAAAAGAATAAAAATAAAGTCTCCTCAAACGTGGCTTCTCAGCTTAAGAAATGATGCTAGGTATCCTGGCGATGAGGAAAGTGTGGAGGAAGTGAATAGTGGTGTTGCCCTACAATCAGATGAAGAAAGGGCTTGGTTTTGGATGAAGGGCAATAATAAATTTTATGATAGTGCCAATATTGGAGACTCTGTAGTAATAATTGACAGGGAAAAATTAAATGCTGAAGAGCCGGAAAGAGCATACAGGCACTTCACAATACAAGACATTACATTAGATACAGAAACTAAAGTTAAAGCCTACCATTATGCTTTCACCGATAATTATGAGATATCTTGGGGACAATTTCAGGCATTAGCTGAGAAATCCAATATAAAAAACCTTGGTAAAGGTTTAAGCAATATTAGAAAATTAAATGAACAGCAATCAAATATATTGTTTCAATTATGGCCGTAGTGACTAACAAGCAGCTGCAATCTGACTCCACAAACTATCACGCTTTTTGTTCCAAAAAGCCCGCCAGCTTGCTACGCAGTTGAGCTGGGCGTTAGTTGGTCAATCATCTTTAATTATTTTCAATATCAATCATTTAGCTTGTATTACCTGTTTACTGTAAGCTATTTATCTACATTTGATAATTCAAAATTATGTTGATAGAATGTTGTTTAAGGATTATCCGATAAGTTCTAACTTACCCTTGCTCCCGACCTATCGACGGCTCAAGAACGGTATTAGTGGGTTAATCATCCTTAATTATTTTATCTGTTTGTTGTAAACTGTTTTTATCTTTTAGAACAAGATTATGCAGGATTTAAGGATAGACATGATTTTAAAGCCGTTTTAGATTTAATCCTGTCCATCTTTTAATCCGTTAAATCTTGTTCAAAGCGAAGTTGATAGAATGTAATTTTAGGATTATTCGATATAGTTCTAACTAAATATTGGAAAACAAACTATCGATAACCTAAAAATAGTGTTATGCCTTTAAAATCGGAAATGTAGATGTTAAATACCTAATACTTACCCTGTATTTTTATTACTTTAAAAGTATAACAATGAAGAAAACTCATATTACTGCTAAATCGTATAAAGCGTATTTTCCTGAAAATGTTCAACGCAGATATCAACAATTAAAAACTGCTTATGGAGAATTGTAACACTGATATTTATATCAGCAGTTACACACGCTCAGGAACGAATTGGACACAGATGATTCTCTATCAGTTGACAACAACTGGAAGTATAAATTTCGATTTTATTTTGGATATTTCGCCTTGGCTTTATTATTCTGCATTAACGGAAACAGAACCGACATATCCGCCTGAGCCACGCATTTTAAAATCGCTACTGGTTCAGCTTCTAATTCAGAGAGAAATGCTGATCCAGATTTTGGACGTAAACAATTAGGCATGGCAAAGGAGGTAGGTCTAAGATTTGTGTTGTGTGATCCACGTATTTATGTAAATTTACCTAATGAAACAGGCTGGCAACAAGTTGTACAACAAGTAATTGATGATTATTCTGATCATTCATCTTTATATGGATATTTTCTTGATGATGATTTTAATGATCAACTTGCTAAATTAATGCAAGAGTTCCATAAACGTGATCCTGAGCGTATTGGTTATAGCATTTTCCGATTTAGAACCTCCCCTAATCCCCTCCTTAAATAAGGAGAGGACGAAATACGCTCTACAATTTGTTCAAAATCCTATACATGATTTGGGTAATGCTTATAATGGTATTCTTGATCGTTATGGATATCGTACTAGCAAGTTTGCTGCAGTGCGTAATATTAATTTAGGATTACAAAGACTTATTCCTTATTTAGTTAAATTAACTTCTGTTAGTGTATATCAGGTATATCGTGAACAACAATTTTCACAATATGGTATTCCAAATTTTCCTAGTGCTGGGGGGAGGTAAACGCTATATATTATGAAGTCAAAAATAAGAAAAGGACGAATCAACCGATCCGTCCTATTGTAAAGTAATTTTAAAAATTAACCTTTAAAAGTTTCATCAATATCAGTATCTGCTAAACTACGTGGCATAAATGGCAATATTCTAACAGCTACTACAGTTAAAAATGCAGCAATAGCAATACCGCTAATACCTAACATAATTTCCCAAATACTTGGTGTATAAGAATACATTGTAGAACTATGCATAACACCATAATTAATAATTTCTTTACCTGGAAATATATCTACTGGATAGGCTTGACCACCAATTATAATTACATATAATAAGGATATTCCACCAACAATAGTTAGTAACGATGCTACTGCAATACTAGTTCGACTGCGAGTAAAACGATCATGATACAATAGCAATAAAGGTAATATAGTTCCTAAGAACATATAACCAGCCCAAAATAATACTGTGTAAATACCACCACCAGCCAACACAAAATATTCAATTCCATGTCTACCAGTAAAATATAAATGACTTAAATGATAGACTAATACAAAGTAAAATACCCCTGCAATGAAAACTCCTAATAATTTCTTGGGACGATTTAAAATGCCATCTCCTAAGGAACAGTGAGTTTCCCAACAATCAATCAATAATACCAGTAAAAATATTGCTAATCCTAATGATAAGGACAATGCAATAAATAATGGAGCCATAATCGCAGTGTGATAAGCGTCTTTAGCCACTAAAAATCCAAAAATTGAGCCAGTACCAGTAGTTAGTATTAAACGCCAAGTAAATGCAATTAAACCAGCGGTTGGATAATAACGTTGCATACTTCTTTGCATCATGAACCAGAGATACACAATACAAATCAATAAAAATCCATTATATAGTATAAGATTCCATGCAAAAATTGATTTAAAATTGTAAGAAGTCATGGCAACTACTAAACGGTCTGGTCTTCCTAAATCTAATACTAATACTGATAATCCACCAATCAATAGCGTAATAGCGAGTAAAGCTGATAAACGAGCTAACGGATTATAAAAAATCTTGCGAAACACAGAGCTAATAGAGGCTACATTTAATACTCCAGACGCTGCCAAAATTAAAAAAATGGCAAAAACATGTGGTATTCCCCATACAATTTGATTATTCATACCAGTGATAATATGACCGTGATGTTCCATATTATAGGCTGCAAATAAACCTAATAAAATAAAAAACACTGATACAATTATTCCACCATAAAAAGCAAAACTTTTACCTTCAATAATACAAAAAGTAACTTTTTTCATAATTTACAACCCTTGATAACGTATGCCTGGATTCAATTTCAAATCAGGTCGCAACACAGAACTACTCATTTCTTTCAATCTTTTACTAATTTCACTTTCTGGATCATTCATATCACCATATATTATAGCTTTATGACCTTTAGCTTCGCAAGCTTCTACACAAGCAGGACCTACCCCAGTGTCAATTCGATATACACAAAAATTACAAGATTCCACAGTACCCTTACCACGTGGTGAATGAGGTCTTTGGTTTTCTAAAGCTTCATGTACAAATGAGCGGGCTTTGTAAGGACATGCCATCATACAATAACGACAACCAATACAAATATGTCGATCCACTAACACTATACCATCATCTCGTTTAAAAGATGCTCCTGTTGGACAAACATCTACACAAGGTGGTTTTTCACAATGTTGACACATAATTGGTAAAGAAGTTTCTTTACCTGTTTGTTTATCACGTACTGTAACTTTGCGAATCCAGACTGGTTTAATCTCAACTGGAACATCTTCAGTAAGACCATGTTCTTCAGTACAAGCATCTAAACAAGCGGTACAATCATCAACACATTTATTAGTATCAATTAGCATACCCCAACGAGTTTCTGATGTAACTGATTTTTCAGTATGATGGGCTTTAGGAGAAACACTATATAATAGTACACCTGGAGCTACTGTAATAGCAGCTGATTTTTTAAGAAAATCCCGGCGATTTTGAGTAGAAACGTTCATAAAAATGCAATCAATCCTGATTAGGGAAAATTGCTGCCTCCTTAACTATAGATATAACCATCGGTAACTGACATACATTTGTTCCGAATTAGTTAAACGAACTGCCATTGTTGGATGACATATGATTTAATACGAATTTATAAGCATAACTTAGATTGGCCATTTGAGCTATATTAATAGCTCAACTGACCTTTAAGATGGGATTAAGAATTTTTAGTTCCTAATGATATGGAAGCCTAAGAATAATTAGGATTCGAGCCATTTTGTCAACAATTTTCCAACATTTTCTTTGTTGAGAATTTGTCTATCATCGGGACTGTTCCATATTTCCCATTGATAACTTTTGCCCTTAGAAAAGAGCAATAACATAGTTTTATTATTACTACTGATAATATCCACTCTACCAATAGCACCAAAGACATTGACTTCAATAGGTTTTAAGACAATATCTTTTCCACTTACCAGACTCACTTCAAGAATGTTAACATCATAAGAACCTAAGTTATCATCTAACCTATTAGTAGCAGTATTAAAAGCAACTTTTTTAGAAGTTTCTGATAACCAAGGTCTTATTTTTTTATACATAGCTTCAATTTGCTTCAGCCAAATATTTCTTTGTTCTGCTTGGCTTGGTGCAATTATGCTAGTATTTAAGGAGGTTGCTGGTGTTTTAGCAGTTGTAGTTTTTTTAACTACTTTAGTTGTTGACTTAGTAGTTGTTTTTGCTACAGGTGCTTTAGTAGGTTTTTTCGTTGTAGATACTTTAGCTGTAGTTTTTTTCGCCACTGGTTTCTTAGCGTTTGCAGGCTTCTTAGTAGATGATGACTTTGTTTTCTTAGAAGCTTTCCCACTACCAAAAACACTATCCCATGCCAATTTATCCTTATTTTTTACCTCAAAATAACCATGTTTTTCTACAAATTTGATAATCGGATTGTTTAGGGTGAGTTCCTCAAATTTTTTGAGATTTTCTAAGTTATTTTCAAATACACTAGCGTCAGCTTGTACATTAAATACTTTTTCTTCACCTTCAAACAGTTTTACTCCTTTACCAATTGGTTCAAAACCTAATGCTTTGAGAGATTCTAAATAATTTTTAATTGCAGATAAAATCTTAACATATTCTTTTGCCGGCACATTAATCATTTGTTCCATACGTCTTATTCTAGTAGAGGTATGGAACTTTTCAATCTTTGTTTCAAAACGCTTTCTGGTTTGGGAAAAACCCCATAAAAACATTCCTTCATTATTAGGAAACTTATTAGTATCCGGAACAACACATGAAAATCCATTATTGCGACGAAAACCATGTAGTTCAATTAACTCTTGAGCAAATTGTTCAACTTTCTGTTTTATCGTAGATGACATTAATTTTCTCCAAATGAGAAGTTTTTATACAATGATTTGATAATATGGAAAGAAAATCTTCAATCATTATTTATAAATGCTTAATTTTAATATTAAGACATTTATAAAAAAAAGGAAAGATTGCTCTCTTCCATATATCAATTTTATGTCATATGGTAAAGACAAATAAGTAATAATGCAAGCAAATTTTATGTTTATAGCAAATTTTTTTCAAAAAAATTGAAAATAAAATGATTATTTAGATGGTATTGGTCCCATATCAGTACTGAAAGACTCCTGTGGCTGACTGGTATGGCATTGAAAACAATCAATATTTACTGCTGCATAAGTATGACAACTACGACAAAAATGTTCAGAACCATGATGAACCGTTGGATAATCCCCTGATTCATTAGCTGTCACATGGCAATTAATACATGCTATTAAACTATATTCCGAAGCACGCATTCCACGTCGCATAGTATCATGTCGATAATGTTTCAACAATAGACCATGTTGCCGTCGCATTACATCAATTGGCTCAACACATGCTTGTTCTGCAGAAAAGTCATTTTTAGCTTTAGGTATTTCTGGCATAGGTACTTCTCCAGCTGATACACTATTGACTGTCATAATTAATAACAACCCTAAACTAAGCTTCCTCAAAATCATTAATATTTTCATACTCTTACCTAAATAGTAGGGCAATTACTTACCCTACAAACCCAAATGAGGTTACTCTCCAAGGCCCATATTAATATAACCAGTAGGACAGACATCTGAACAGATATGACAACCTATGCAAAGGCTATAATCAGTATAAACATAACGTCCAGTAGTAGAATCTTTTTTTGGAGTACGTTTTACTGCTTCCTGTGGACAATATAAAACACAATTATCACATTCAAAACATAAACCACAACTCATACAACGTTTTGCTTCATTCTGAGTATCGCTAGTACTAAGACCATTCATACGTTCGCCAAAATGTCCTAATACTTCATCAGATGAAACAGGTTTATCTTCCCGAATATTACGAGCTGTATAGTTAAAATGTCCTAAAAATAAAGCATCTGGTGAAATTACTTCATTAAAAGAACGATCTTCATAATTATGTATTGCATAATTAGCTACTGCAGTACCACGTAAATCGCCTTCAGGTATAAAATTTTCCGGAGCTAAATCAGTTTCGCCTAGTTTAGCCAACAGATTGAAATGATGGACATCTACTTTAGGACGTTTATCTTGGTCTGATTGATTTAAATAGCTATCAATTGTATTTGCAACAACAGAACCATGTCCAATTGCAGTAGTCAATAAATGTGGCCGAATAATATCTCCAGCTACAAAATGACCAAGTCTACCTTTAACTTGATAAAATGGATCAGCATCAATGAAACCACGACCATTGTCTAATTCTTCTAAGCCATCTTTTAAATTACCAAATTGGCCAATTGCAGATACAATTAAATCAGCTTCAATTTCGTATTCAGTACCTTCAACTTTAGTAGGAATACCTTTATTATTAACGGTACATTTTGCCATTTTTAGACCGGTAGCACGACCATCAGCACCAATCATTACTTCTGTAGGCATTACTCCAGCTTGAATATCAATACCTTCACGGATAGCATCTTGCACTTCATGTTCAGCTGCAGTCATACCTTCAATAGGAAATAAAGAAGTCAAAGTTACTTCTGCTCCTTCTTTAGCACCTAATTCTGCAACATCATAAGCAACATAACCGATTATTGAACCATCAGAAGAGTTATCTTGAGCTGTATTTTTAACTTGATCTTCTGGAATATGGCTATAACCTAAACGACGAGCTACTGAAGCTACGTCAATTGAAGTATCACCACCACCAACAACAACTATTCTTCTAGGTACATGATGGACATTTTCTTGGTTAAACTCGCTTAAGAAATCAACTCCTGTTATACAATTAGGAGCATCAGAACCAGAAGCTGGCAAAGGACGACCAGATTTACAACCAATTGCCCATAACACAGCATCGAACTCTTTTTCTAAATCGGCAATAGTAATATCTTTACCAACTTTAGTATTTAAGCGTACATCTACATCCATATCAGTAATGCGTTTGATTTCACCTGCTAACATATCACGAGGAGTACGATAACCAGGAATACCATACATCATCATACCACCAAGACTAGCATGGTCATCAAACACAGTACAGGCATGTCCAAGGCGACGTAATTGATAAGCAGCCGATAAACCAGCTGGACCACCACCAATAATGGCAACTTTTTTACCAGTATCTTCACCGGCTGGAGCTAATTTATAGCCTTTTTCTAATGCAGTATCACCAATAAATTGTTCTACTGCATTAATACCAACAAAGTCCTCTAATTTATTTCGATTACAACCACTTTGACAAGGAGCAGGACAAACCCTTCCCATTACAGATGGAAATGGATTCGCATCGGTAGAACGACGAAATGCATATTCTTGCCAATCCATATCTTGTGGAGATTTTTCATTTTCACGAACTATTGCTAACCAACCACGTATATCTTCACCAGATGGACAACTACCTTGACAGGGTGGAGTACGATGGACATAAGTTGGACATTTATAGCTCCAACTGGCTTGAAAGATGTTATCCTTCAGAGCATAATTTCCGTTATCACCGTCTTTAAATCTACGAAAAGAAAGCTTATTTTCTGATGTCGTCTGCTCAGACATCTTACCTCCTAATTAACTGATAAAAATTGATTAGCCGGGAGTTTTAACATCAGTAGTTAATACAATGGCATCACCAACTAATTGGTGAACACTAATAATTGTGTCCATTTGAAAACCGTAATAGGGTAAAACTTTAGCAAATTGAGTCTTACAAATTGCACAGATTGCGGCCATATGAGTAACTTTATGGTCATCAACAACCTGTTTAAGAGCTTCCATACGTGGCAATGCACCTTTCACTCTAAGTTCCAACAAGTCATCGGTCAATAGACCACCACCACCGCCACAACAATAGGTCTGATCTTTAATAGTATCAGGTTCCATATCATAATAATAATTGCAACAAGCTTTGATAACTTCGCGTGGAATATCAAACTGACCGCCAGGTTTATCACCCATACGAGTTGCTCGAGCTACATTACAAGAGTCATGAAAGGTTAATCGCCGATGGTCATTGGCTGATTTATCTAATTTAATAACACCTTTTTGAATTAAATCATAGGTGTATTCACAGATATGTTGAGGAACTGGATAACGAGTATCAAGAAAATCAAAAGGTCCAACGAGAGTATTTAAGAAACTATAACCTACTCGCCAAGCATGACCACATTCACCAAAAATAATTCGTTTAACCTTAAGATCAAGTGCTGCTTCACGAATCCGTAAGGAAACTTTACGCATATTTTCATAACTACCAATGAACATACCAAAATTAGCAGCTTCAGAAGCATAAGAACTTATAGTCCAAGAAGCACCTGCTTGATGGAAAACTTTAGCATAACCGATTAGACCGTCTATATGTGGTTCGGCAAAGAAGTCGGCAGATGGGGTTATTAATAGAATATCAGCTCCCTCAACATCCAAAGGCATTTTGATATCTATACCCGTTTCATCCTTCATATCTTCTTCTAAACCTTCCAAAGTATTAGCTAAGGCAGGTTTTGGTAAACCGAGGTTATTCCCTATTTTATAGATTTTAGGTATAATTTCGTTACAATATTTTTGTCCTAAACCAACTGTGTCAAGAATTTCTCTAGCAGCCATCGATATTTCAGCAGTATCTATTCCATACGGACAAAATACTGAACAACGTCGACACTGAGAACATTGATGAAAGTAATTATACCAGTCATCTAATACATCTTTGGTTAAGTCTTTTGCCCCAACCAGTTTGGGAAATAATTTACCAGCTAAGGTAAAATGCCGACGGTACACTTGTCTAAATAAATCTTGCCGAGCTACTGGCATATTTTTAGGATCATTGGTACCAATCATATAGTGGCATTTATCAGTACAAGCTCCACACTTTACACAAGAATCTAAAAAAACTCGTAATGAACGATATTTTTTCAGCAAGTCTCCCATTTTTTCGATAGCGACATCATGCCAGTCATCTATCAATTCGCCTGGAAAACCCAATGCTTCTTGCATATCAGGTTTAGCTACAAAAGGACCATCTCCTTTCATAACACCAGGTTTTAAAATTGGTATAGTTGGATAAGGTCTAAATTCAGGGGTATCAAATTTTGCTTTTGCCATTAGACCTTCCTATTCAGACGTAGTTGGTGCTGATGAAGTTTCAAATTTTTTTACCGCCCAAGGAGCAACATGGCGTTTTTCACGAGGATTATCGACTTGATTACGAGTAGGGCTAAAAAATATACCTGGTACATGTAATAGTTTGCTAAATGGGAATATAATCATTAATAAAATAACTGCGGTTAAATGAACTAATAACATTGTATCAGTAGGCATAGCTTGCCAACTGAAAAAGTCAAAACTTAATACACTTAACATAAAAGCTTTAAATTGTATTATATCGGTACGAGTAACAAAACTTATCAAAACTCCACTGATTCCAATTACTAGTAGTAAAAATAACATTAAATAGTCAGATGGGGAACTAATATAACAAATTCGTGTTACAAACATACGTCTTGCTAATAATCCCAATAATCCAAATAACATTAGAAAACTACCATACTTACCAAATGGTTGAGCTAAAACAACTAGAGTCCAGACTGGATCCATAAAATAGCGTAAATGGCGAATCAAAACTATCCATAAAGCCAGATGGAATATCATAGCAAATAGCCAAATCCATTTATTGGAACGGAATAAACTCTTAAATAATACAACTTCCAACAACATCCGTACTACAACGCCTCCAGTAGTCACAGGAGCTGGTGTAGTCGGTATTTTTAACGGTGCTGGTGTAACAGCATATTGATAAATTTTATACCCTAATCCAGATACTAAGATAAAGGTAGCTACATAAAACGAAATGGCGTAAAACGCCGTCCAAAATTCCATAAGTACATCCCTTTTCCTACACCCAAGCCCCATTTAGAGGTAAGAGTTGATTTTACTAATATATTTTTGATATGCTTGCTATGAATAAATTTCATAGAAACACTTTTTTAAAAAATAGAAATTGGAGTTCAAGCTAACTTGAACTCCTAGTAGGATTTAGACGCAACCTGTTGGTTTAGGCAATCCGGCAAAGCGACAAGCTTGTTTAGCTGGGCCATAAGGAAATAACTCATATAAATATTTGCTATTACCTTTTTCTGGTCCTAGTTTTTTACCAATAGCTTTAGTCAATACCCGTACAGCTGGAGCTATTTGATATTCTTCATAATATTCACGTAAAAAATTAATAACTTCCCAGTGATTACTAGTTAGCTCCAACTCATCTTGTGCAGACAAAATATTAGCTGCATCTTCAGACCATTCATTTAAATCGACTAAATAACCTTCTTCATCAACTTCCACAGACTTACCATTAACGTCAATACTTGCCACGATATATATTCCTCCAGTGAGAACGGTTTAAATTTAAAATCAGCCTTAAAAACTATAACCAAGCCTGTACTCTTTCATTTTCTGTCACTAAATCTACAAAACCTGCATAATCAACAGTTTCTATACCTGATATTAGGCTATCAGTACTCATACCACGAGCTTCAAAATCTGGTAATAGAACGTGAATTTTACAATTTTGCATAGCTTTAGTAAGTAAAGCTTCAAAACGAGTGCCTTTAGAAGCACCATAAACACCATCTTCAAATAATAACACATTATGCCCAGAACGAACCAGACGTAAACAGGTTTCTAATGAGTTAGTTTCAAAGGGTGATTTATTCACAGTATGTAATGTCATGTCAACCCCTTAGAAACTTAGTACTATATCTTGTTGTTCCATCAAAACAGCCAATTCTTCACTATTTACTAATGAAATCGACGGTTTTTCCGCATAATTATTATTTTCATCTTCCCAAGTAAGATTCATCAAGTCATCCAAAGTCAAACCACGCTGTTCTAAGGAATCTTTATCTACATATATTTTATTAATATCGTAGTCACCTAAAGCATTATAAGTAGGTGAAAAGTTTTTCATCCCTATACCGTCAGTAGATTGGCCTTTTTTAAGCTGATAAACCCCATCATCGATGAATGCTAAACTTACATCTTGTTCAAACGCTGCTCCAATCAATACTACTTCCAATGATTCTAACGCATAGATAGAACCATATGGAGCTCTACGATTGACATACAAGAATTTTTTTGTTACACCACCACCTTCTTCCATATAATCAATCTCCAAATACTACCAAACGTTCAGCTTGAATACCAGCTTCAATAAGTTGGCCTAAACCAGAAATCCGAAATCCGTCAGCAATATTATTAGCATCTTTACCATTACGTTTAGCTTCGTTTTCATCTAATAAGCCACGTCGTTGGGCTGCTGCTATACATACTACTAAATCAAGATTATGTTGCTTTGCTAACTCAGACCAACGATTAACAACATTACGATCATCTTGAGGTGGCACAGTTAAACGAGTAGCATTGTTTACCCCATCGTGATAAAAAAATACTCGAAAAATTTCGTGACCTTTTTCTAAAGCTGCTTTGGTAAAATTATAAGCAGAATCAGAGGCTTGGTGCTGATAAGGCCCTTCACTAACCATTATACCCAATTTCATCTCAATTTTTCCTATACCCTAGAAACGGATGTGAGCTGAAGCATTTAAGCTATTACGTGCTCCACGCCAGTTATCAATATGATATTTGGTAAACGGTAATTCAGTCAATTCAAAGAAACGTGGCCAACCAATTCTTTCAACCCAATCACCAATTCGTTCCCAATCTTTAGCGTCTTCCTTATATATTCGAAGAATTTTCTTAACAACAGCAGCTACTTCTGTCCAACGAGGAGGATTATTAGGAATGCCAGCAGCTACCAACTTATGGAAAGTAGGTTTGCTTCTAGCATTAGATTGATTACCACCAATCCAAATAGCAATTTTAGAATGTTCTGGATCGTTAATTTGCATTGGTGGACAAGGAGGAAAGCATGCACCACAACAAATACATTTCTTTTCATCAACTTCAAGAGAAGGTTTACCATTAACTAGAGCTGGCCGAATAGCAGCAACTGGACAACGGGCAACAACTGTTGGACGTTCACAAACATTAGCAACTAAATCATGATTAATTTTAGGTGGTTTAGTATGCTGAATGTTAATTGCAATATCACCTTGTCCACCACAGTTAATCTGACAGCAAGATGTGGTCATGTGAACCCGATTAGGCATGTTCTCATTGATAAACTCTTCATGTAGTTCATCCATCAAGGATTTAACTACACCAGAAGCATCTGTACCAGGGATATCACAGTGCAACCAACCTTGAGTGTGAGAAATCATGGTAACAGAAGGACCGGTACCACCAACTGGGAAACCTTCAGCGGTTAACTTATCAACTAAAGGTTTTACTTTAGCTTCATCAGTAACCATGAATTCAATATTACTACGGATGGTAAAACGTACATAACCATCAGCAAAATCATCAGCAATATCAGATAATTTACGGATGGTATAAACATCCATTTGTCTTTGAGTACCAGCACGTACAGTCCAAACTTTATCACCACTGTTACCAGTATGACATAATACACCCGGACGTGGGCGTTCATGATATTTCCAAGCACCATAGTTGCGGGCCAAAGTTGGGTGCATGTATTGGAATGGATCAGGCACCCCACTTTCTATAGGCATCCGTGGTGGCATATAATAACCTCCTAAAAAATTTATAATTCTTAATTCTTAATCCTTAATTCTTAATTAAATACTTTTATGTTAGGTTTCAATCAAGTATTAAGTATTAAGCACTTATAATTAAGCATTGCTGTTTAAGCAGCTTTACGTTCTTGCCATTTTTGAGCTTCTTCATCCCAGTCATCCATTCTAACATAAGAACTTTGACGTGGTTGGGAAATCATATTTGGATCAACTTCTATACCAATTCCTTCTATGAAATTAACTAAACCAATTCGTTCAATCATTTCACCAGTACGTTCATGTTCTAACGCATTTTCGGCAAAGAAATCAATCGTATTACCAGCAATTTCATTTAATTTTTCGTAATCGTCTTCAGTTTCTAACTTCATAAATGGTACGATCACAGTGCCCATCAAATCGCCGATTTTCAAAGTCCGTTTTCCACCCATTAAAACTGTTACTCCTTTGTCATCTCCTACAGACAACGCTTTAGTCATTACATTGATACAGTGCATACAACGTACGCAACTTTTATTATCAACTTCTAAACTGTTATCATCATTGAGCGATAAAGCATTAGTAGGACAACGAGAAACTACACTATCAATTACGTACTTGCGACCTTTTTCAGCAACGAATGCTTTAACTTCAGTTTGGTCAACTTTCATGTTATCACGCCAAGTGCCAATAATTGCCATGTCAGCTCTAGTGATTGAATTCATACAATCGTTAGGGCAACCAGATACCTTAAATTTGAACTTATAAGGCAATGCTGGACGATGCATATCATCAATATAATTATTTACCAACATCCGTAAAACTTTTTGTTCATTAGCACAAGACTGTTCGCAACGAGCCGCACCTACACAAGACATACCAGTCCGAACTGATGGGCCAGCACCACCCATATCAAATCCCATTTCATTCAATTCATCAAAGCAGGGTTGGATATTATCGGTAGTAGTACCTTGTAACATAATATCGCCACTTTGACCATGTAAAGCAATCAAACCGGAACCATATTTTTCCCAAACATCACAAAAATCACGTAATAATTTGGTATTATAATGCATTCCAGGTGGTGGCATGATACGCAAGGTATGAAATTCTTTGGAATCTGGATATTTTTTCGCAACTTCGGAAAAACGTGGAATGACTCCACCACCATAACCAATAACGCCTACAGTACCACCTTTCCAATAGCCTTTTTTGGTTTCATAAGAATGTTCTAATTGACCCAACAGATCAACCATCATATTTTGATAAGGCTTACCTTCGTCTTTAGCAAGACGCTTAATGCCGGTGACGAAACTAGGCCAAGGCCCACTTTCTAACTCATCCAACATCGGAGTATTATGCATTGGTTTACCCATTTTCAACAAGCTCCTTTAGGTTAATATAAAATATTATTTTTTTCAGTATATCATAAAATACTAATTTAGTAATATACAGTCAAGTTAAATTTTCATCCAGTAAAATTCTATCAGATAAACTAAAAATTAGGTAAAAAATTTTGATAAATACAGCTTTTATTTGTAAATGCTATAATCATTATAACTAATAGTAAGTGTTTTAATATCATGTATAAAGAAATTTTAATTTCTACCACTGCTAGTATAACTCAGATAGCAATTATAGAAAATAGTGTACTAACAGAAATAATAGTCGAAAGAGATGATAATGTTAGTTTGACTGGAAACATATATGAAGGTAGAATTACTAGGATATTACCAGGTATGAAAGCTGCGTTTGTAAATATTGGTTTAAAAAAACCCGCATTTTTACAAAGTAATTCATCGATATATCACCAAGGGCAAATTTTATTAGTACAAGTTATAAAAGAACCTGTAGGTAATAAACAAGCTTGTTTAACCACTAACATTTCCATTCCTTCACGTTACATTATACTTCTACCATATTTATCTGATTTACTCAAAATCTCAAGTCGTATAACATCTCCTAAAGAACGTCAACGTTTAAAAAAAATATTCTTATCAAAAACTTGCAAGTATGGATTAATTATCCGTACTGCTGCTGAAGGAATTCCTGATAGTCTATTATTTAATGACTTAGAGTTTTTATACAATCTATGGCAAGATATTCAAGATACAAGGATAAATTCATTAATTTATAAAGAATTACCAATATATTTGCAAATTATTCGTGATTCAATTAATCCAATGACTTATAAAATAAAAGTTGATTCACATACAATTCTTGAAGAGATAATCAATTTTGCTAAACAATTTGCTCCCCATCTTGTATCACAAATAGAGTATTTTTCTACAAAAAAACGTACTCTATTTAAACAGTATTCTATTAATATTAATAATTTTTTGGAACCAAAAGTTATTCTTGGTTCTGGTGGTTATATAATCATAGAAGCAACCGAAGCTATGACTACTATTGATGTAAATACTGGTTCTTATATAGGCAATAGTAATTTGGCTGAAACATTGTTTAAAACAAATTTAGAAGCTGCAATTACGATAGCAAATCAAATAAGATTACGCAATATTAGTGGGATTATTATTGTGGATTTTATTGATATGAAAAATGATACACATAAACATAAAATTTTAGATGCTTTAAAACAAGGTTTAATAAATGATCTTGTTAAAATCAGTGAAATTTCTAGATTAGGACTGGTAGAAATAACTAGAAAACGAACTCGTGATAGCTTGGAACAGGTATTATGTAAAACTTGCCCAACTTGTGAAGGAAGAGGTTTAGTAATGAAATAAATTTTGCACTTAGATATTTCACATTAAATATGTTGCAAGTTAATATTATATAATTAACTGAAGTTACGCAAAGTATTATAAATGTAGGGATAAAAACAAATGATATAAATCAAATTATAATCAAAAAATGAATGAATATCAATTAGACTTGTATGCAGATTACTTATTTGTAAAAATAAGAATAATTACAGTAAAAAATTTTTAGAAACAAGCAGAACTATAGTGTTACACCAGTGGGATGTATCATACACTATATTTAAGAATCCAAGATTTAATAGACATTTTTCCTAAATAACGAAAGCAATATAATCATGTATGGTTGAGTGAAACCTACCACAAGCATTTCCCTTCCCCCATCCTAAGTTAAGAGACGAGGGGTGAGGTAATATATATGGTTAATTACATACTTCATGTAGGATGCAATGAGTTTACGAATTACATCTTTTGAGTCACATTTAGATACACGATTTATGCAATTCATTCTGCATCCTTATATATCTTAGGAAAGATGTCTAATGACTACTAATTTTCTACAACTCAACCTTATCAAAGGTAAATTTTCATTATAAATTTACTCATATTCAATAAGATTGAATTATCTCTATTACATTCCATTAATATGGATTAGAATAAAAATTCAGTCCAACTAAAAATGAATATAGAAAGTACCTACATAAAAAAGATTCTCCAAGCTCGGGTATATGATGTTGCTAAAAAAACTCGGCTGGATTATGCTTCTAACTTATCTGAACGTTTTGACAATAATATTTGGATTAAACGTGAAGATATGCAACCAGTATTTTCCTTCAAATTGCGTGGTGCTTATAATAAAATTTCTAGTTTACCCAAAGAAATACTAGCCAAAGGAGTAATAGCAGCCTCGGCTGGCAATCATGCTCAAGGAGTGGCCCTGGCAGCAATGAAATTAGGTATTCCAGCAACTATCATAATGCCTAAAACTACCCCAGAAATCAAAATATTAGCAGTTCAACATCGACAAGCTGAAGTAATATTACATGGTACAACCTATGATGATGCCAGTAAATATGCTCAACAATTGGTCAAGCAAAGAGGACTGAGTTATATACATCCTTACGATGATGTGGAAGTAATTGCCGGTCAAGGTACTATCGGTATGGAAATACTCCAACAACATACAGAAGAAATAGGTTCTATCTTTGTCCCAGTTGGTGGTGGCGGATTAATTGCTGGTATAGCGGCTTATGTTAAATATTTGCGTCCAGAAATTAAAATTATCGGAGTAGAACCAGAAGATGCCGCATGTCTATATTCTGCAATGCAAGCTGGAGAAAGAGTTATTTTAGATCAAGTAGGTATTTTTGCTGATGGGGTAGCAGTACGACAGGTAGGTAAGTTACCATTTGAAATAGCACGTGAGCATGTTGATGAAGTATTGTTGGTTAGCACTGATGAAATTTGTGCAGCGATTAGAGATATTTTTGATGAAACTCGTACTGTTACTGAACCGGCCGGAGCATTAGGATTAGCAGGTTTAAAGCAGTATATTGCTAGAGAAAAATGTAGTGGTTGTAATTTAATTACTATTACCAGCGGTGCAAATATGAATCTTGACCGTTTGGGATATGTGGTAGAACGAGCTGAGATTGGAGAGCAACGTGAAGCTTTGATTGCTGTAGCTATTCCTGAAAAACCTGGTAGCTTTCGACAATTTTGCCATGCGATTGGTCAACATTTTATTACTGAATTTAATTAGAGTAAGATTATTTCCACCCTCAACCAAGGAGGACTTCCGCATGCCAATCTGGCATGTGGAAATAAATTTTAAAGCCCAGCTGCCTCAACAATTTTAGCTTGATGGTCAGTTATAAGCGGTTCAACAACTTCATCAAGAAGTCCACCATTCATAATCTCATTCAACCTATAA
>JASFYV010000128.1:0-12477 GCA_045046925.1 Candidatus Marithrix sp.
AAACAATGAGTTAAAAAATGCACGTTAAAAATCTACTGAAGTTACAATTTTTAATTATATGATTTTTAAAATAATTTTTTAGCTCTTAATTCACATTTATATACTATTTATAATCTTTCCTTATTTGATAAACTGTAGATATGCCAAATAAATAGTTGATATTACTAAAATTTAATTAATAATTAAGCATTGTAAAACTAATAATCACTATATATTGAGATATTTTATGTGTTAAAAAGTAGTAGATTTTCTAATAACTCAATATTATCTGACATTATGATTAAATCAAGATGTGATAACATGTGCTAAAATATTATTATAATTTTATAGCAATCAATTAATATGGATTATTTTATCGCTGAACCTAATTCTGTCATTATCGCTGCTGCCATTATAGGACTGGTTGTGGGTAGTTTTTTGAATGTAGTAATTCATAGATTACCTATAATGATGCAACGAAGCTGGAAAAAAGATTGTGCCGAATTATTGGAAGTATCTACGAATATTACTCCAGAAAAATTTGATCTAATTCTACCCCCATCACGTTGTCCAAATTGTTCACATGCTATAACAGTATTAGAAAACATCCCAATAATAAGCTATATTTTTTTACGTGGACGTTGTAGTTCCTGTAATAAAAAAATTTCTATCCGTTATCCAATTATTGAATTTAGTAGTATGTTATTAGCAGCAATAACTGCTTGGAAATTTGGTTATGGTTGGCCATTGTTTGGAGCTTTATTATTAACTTGGTCATTATTGGCTGCTAGTATTATTGACCTTGACCATTTACTATTACCAGATAGTATTGTGTTACCGCTATTATGGCTAGGAATTTTATTCAATATATTTGCTACTTATACCAATCTTGAAACTAGTATTATTGGAGCTATGATTGGATATTTATCATTATGGTCGGTCTATTGGGGATTCAAGTTATTAACTGGCAAAGAAGGTATGGGTTATGGTGATTTTAAATTACTAGCTGCGTTAGGTGCTTGGTTGGGA
The DNA here is from genome assembly GCA_045046925.1 of Candidatus Marithrix sp. Taxonomy (GTDB): domain Bacteria; phylum Pseudomonadota; class Gammaproteobacteria; order Beggiatoales; family Beggiatoaceae; genus DRQV01. The sequence goes on from JASFYV010000128.1 coordinate 1,009, forward strand.
TGGCAATCTATACCAGGAGTTATCTTTTTATCATCATTGGTTGGTGCAGTAATTGGTATTAGTTTAGTAATCCTGAAAATACAAAATCAGGATAAACCTATCCCATTTGGTCCTTTTTTAGCTACAGCCGGTTGGTTGCATTTAATATGGGGAGATTATTTGATCGATCTATGGATAGGTCCTTAAAAATTGGTTTAACTGGTGGAATTGCTAGTGGAAAATCAATGGTTTCTGATTATTTTAGTAAACTTGGTACACCAATCATTGACGCTGATAAAATTGCCCATAATTTAGTAAAACCTAATCAACCACTATTAAAAACTATTGTAGCTACTTTTGGTGACGAAATAATTCTTAAAAATGGTAATCTTAATCGGGATAAATTACGTCAAATTATATTTGCTAACCCAAATCAAAGACAACAGTTGGAAGCCATTTTGCATCCAGTTATTAAACAAGTAATGGAAACCAAAGCTAACCAATTAAATAATGATTATTGTATATTGAGCATTCCATTACTCTTGGAAGCTAAGCAAATAGATATGGTAGATCGAGTTTTAGTGGTTGATTGTCCAATGAAATTACAACGTGAACGTTTACAGCAACGAGACAATTTATCTACAATGGAAATAGACCAAATACTCAAAGCTCAAGCAGATCGGAACTCACGACTTGCTATTGCAAATGAAGTAATTTACAATGACTCTAATCTTTATTATCTACAACAACAAGTTGTAACTTTACATAAACAATATCAAGTTTATTCTGCTTCAAAATCCAAGTTATGACTTGGGAAAATTTTGGGATTTAACTCGTGAAGAAAAAAACTGTTTATGAACAACCGTTCAATGAACATATAAAGCATTTACTACGTCTTGAACATTTATTTGATAGTATTATATACCATCTTAAAGGACCGTCTGGTTGGGATAGTCGTGCGGTTATTATTAGCCTAAACCAAGTGTTAGAATTTATTATTCGTTTTGACCTTAGTAATGAACTTAGTAAAGATTTAAGTTATTATGCTCAAACTTTAAAAAATTGGCAATCTACTCCATCAGTTGATGGTGATCGGATTGATAACTTATTAATACAAACCACTACCTTATTAAAACAAATAACTAAACTTGATAATGAAACTATAAATGGTTTAACCAAACAGCATTTTTTAACATTACTACGCCAACGAACTGCTATTTTAGGTGGTACTGTATCATGCGATTTGCCGATTTTTTATCATTGGTTACAACAAACTCCTAAAACTCGTCAAACTCAACTTAATGAATGGTTATCTATAATATTCCCATTGTATGAAGCTACTCAACTAGTTTTATATTTGATTCGTAATAGTGTTAGCATATCACAGCAATTAGCTCCAAGTGGTTTTTATCAACAAACCTTAAATAATGATACAACATATCAATTAATTCAAGTTGTTATGCTACCAGAACATCCTTGTTACCCACAAATAAATAGTGGTAAACAACGTTTTACAATTCGATTTTTTGAATATTCACAGATTGATCAACCGCCTATAAAATCACAACAGAATATTAATTTTGAATTAAGATGCTGCATGATGTCTATTGAATAATAGCCATATCTTAAATAAACATTCAACTGGAAACATTATGGATAAAATTTTCAAAGTCGGAATTTTTGGTTTAGCACCAAATGAACAAAATACGCTTGGTAGTATTTTTAAGTTAGCAGCATCTCGTAGTCGGCAATATACAATGATTGAACAACGAGAAACGGCTGAAATAATATTAGTAGATGCTGATAATCCAGATGCCCTTGGTGAGTGGAAAAATTTTAGTGTGCATCATAGCAATATTCCAGTTGTTAAAGTAGCGAAAGTAATTCCAGATGATACTAAAAAAGCTTATTTAAAACGGCCTTTAACTTTAAAAAGAGTTTTGGAAGTTTTGGATAAAGTTACTATTGAAGCACACAAATATGTACCAGAATTAGTCATTGGTGATAGTGATGGTGAAGGAATTGATGATGAAACTAAAAAAGCTTTACTTAGTGCTGCTGGAAATACATCTAGTAGTGGAATAAAATCATTAGTCGTTGATGATAGTTTACCGGTTCGTAAATCTATGGAAATTCAGTTAAGCTTATTTGGAATGGATATAGATTTTGCTGAAACTGGTGAAAAAGCTCTTGAATTCATTCAAAAAACAGTATATGACATTATTTTTTTAGATATTATGTTGCCTGGTATTGATGGTTATAAAGTTTGTAAGGAAATCAAGTCTAATAATATGTCAAAAAACACACCAGTAGTTATGTTAACTGGTAAAGGTACTAGGTTTGATAAATTACGTGGAACTATGGCTGGAGCAAGCGTATATCTGACTAAGCCAGTCGAACCAGAACAACTTAAGGAAGTTATTAATCAGTTTTTACCCAATTCTAACAAAAATTAATAATTTACTTAATTATTTTTTTAAATTTAAATCTAGGTTTCATAAGGAAAGTTTATGTCTATCAATAAAATTTTAGTTGTTGATGATTCAACAATTGATCGAATGAATATTCAAAATATTATTACTGATGCTGGTTATGAAGTTATTATAGCCTCATCAGGCCATGAAGCAATTGAAAAAGCCAGTACTGAAAAACCAGACCTAATATTTATGGATATTGTGATGCCAGAAACTGATGGCTATCAAGCATGCCGAGAAATTACTCATCATGAATCTACTAAAGATATACCAATTATTTTTGTAAGCAGTAAAGGTCAAAAAGCTGATCGTTTATGGGCTCAAATGCAAGGTGGTAAAGGTTTGGTACAAAAACCTTATAGTCCAGACCAAATTATTGAACAAATTAATAAGTTTAATACCTAGTTTTATCGAGGTGGATAATATCCACCCGTTATAGATAAAATTTACTTTATAATAGTGAAAAATGAAAACCTCAATTAATATTGATGATATATTATTTAAAGTTTTACAAGAAAAAACTGGTGAAAGTAATATTAATCAGTTTGTAGCAGATGCTCTTCAACAACAATTAGGAGTTAATAAAGCTTATTACGAAATAGAAACAAATGAATGTCAATTAGAGGATTTGTTTGAATTTCTAAAATAATATTTTCCCTAAATTACTTTTTTTAACAGAGTATTTATGAACTTAAAATTATTATAAAATAAGCTTATGTGATACCAAATTGACTAACTATAATTTATTACATATTATTTAAGTACAGCAATTTCTTAAATTAGAACTGGTAAAATATAAGAAGTACATATCATTTTTAAAAAAAAACTTATTTCAGAGGTTAATAAATGTCTAAATTAAATAAATTACTTTTTATATCAATAATAATTTCCTTAACTGCTTGTGATTTTATTCCAGGTTTGAATGGTGAAAATGGAAGGCGTAGTGAAAACAATAATATTGTTACTCAATTAACTTTTGCAGCAACACCTCAAATTGCATGGATGCCATGGTATCTAGCTGATGAAGAAAATCTCTTTAATCAATACTCAGATAACATCCGAATAAAATTTAAATCTGACGATTACCAAAAAATTATTGAAGATTTTTTAAATGAAGAAGTACACGCTATCACAATTTCTAATATTGATGCAATTGCTCAAATTGTTAGACGTGATATTGAAGTTGATGTAATTTTAATTAGCAATGGTAATAATGGCAATGAAGCTATTTTATTACCACAGGATATAGATGCAAGTATTAATAATTTACGAGGCAAAGCATTTGCATTAACTAAATTTTCAACTCGCCATTATTTGTTTGATCGTTATTTAATCAGAAACCAGATTCCGTTTGATGAAATCATGATAGCCAATACTGCTGAAACTGATATACCAGATGCATTTAAAAATAATCAAGGAGTGGTTGGAGTTGTTGCTCAAAATCCAAATCTATATTATCTTACTCATACAGCTGATGCAAAAATAGTTTTTGATAGTCGGCAAATATCTAATGAAATATTTGATTTAATTATAATGCGTCGTGAAACATTATTGGACTATCCTGAATTTGCTCAAGCTTTATTATCTGGTTGGTTCGCAATTACCCAAAAATTACAGGGTAACAAAAAAAGTTCAACATTAAGTAGTTTAGCCGATTTGATTAATATTACATCACAACAATATGAAAAACAACTTAAAACAACACCATTAAACGATACTCCAGCGAAAGCATTAGCTAAAATAAGGAATCGTAGTATTCGTAAAACAATGCGGCATATTCAATATTTTATTCATCGACACAAATTAGCCAGTGATGAAAGTTTTACTGATTGGGTATCTTATCCAGGTCGTAATCCTGCTATTTTACATTTTAATGGTCAACCTTTACAAGAATTTATTGCATCAACAAAAAAATAATGAAACCAAGTCAAGCTTTAAATCGCCCTCTAATCTATCATATTGGTGATAATAGTAATACATATGAAGAAGAAATCACTCGTCGACTTGGATTTCGAATTGGAAATTTAGGACTATTAATTGCCCAACGAGCTGTCAGTGAATTGTCGGATATACCACAAATTTGTTCTTTGCCATTTACTGCTTCTTGGTTATTAGGTTTAATTAATTTACGTGGTAACTTAGTGCCAGTATTTGATTTATTCAATTTATTGCAATTTCAAATAGATAAAAAGAAAAACCAGAAATTACTTATTTTAGATCAGGGTGAATCTGCTGGAGGGATTATTATTCATCAATTACCTGAACATTTATCTTTTTCAGTAAATGATAGTCTTTCCAGTTTACCGCCTCTACCTGACATTATTCAACCGTATACAACCAGTGGTTATGAAAAAAATAATCAGCTTTGGTTTAATTTTGAGCATATAGCTTTTTTTAAATCTTTAGCAACTAAACTAAAAATATGATATTTAATGCTTAATTATTAATGCTAATGTTTGATTTATTTTAAACATCTAGCATTTAGCATTCAGCATTGAGAATTAAAATTATGAAACTACGACAAAAAATGTTCATCGGTTCGGCTATTTTAGCTGTGGTACCGGTGGTTATTACTGGTTTATTTACCAGTCAAATTGCAAGTACACTTGGTCAACAAGCTCTTACTGAAAGTGCTCAAAGCCAAATTACTTCAGTACGTGATTCTAAAAAAGATCAAATAGAAGACTATTTTGCCTCACTTTTTAATCAAATAAGAATTTATGCTGATACTAATACTACTATAGAGGCTATGCGTGGGCTTAAAGATGCGTACCCAAGATTTTTAGAAGAAGCCATGCTATCTTCTAGTTTTGAAGCCATGCTTAGTGAGGAATTTGATGAAGAGGAAGATGAGGATGGGCCGCCGATGCCAGTAGCATTACCTATTGATGACTATCAGCAAAGTGTAGAAGATTATTATGGAGATAGTTTTTTCCAAGAATATGGTAATTCTAATGTTAATGAAGCTCCAGAAATAGAAACTTTATTAAGTCAATTAGATGATAACAGCATAGCTCTACAACATTATTATATAGCAGACAATCCTAACCCATTGGGAACTAAAGAAGAATATTTTTCTGCCACTGATGACTCTAGTTATACTCAATTACATAGAGATTATCATTCATATTTCCATGACATTCAAAGACGGTTTAATTTTGAAGATATATATTTAGTTGATATTAATACCGGTCATATCGTTTATTCAGTTATTAAAGAAATAGATTTTGCTACTTCTCTTAGAAATGGGCCATATGCAAAAACTGGAATAGGACAAGTATTTGAACAAGCAAAAATATCTTCTCATAGTAGTATTTCTATGGTAGATTTTTCCCCTTATTTACCATCTTATGACAATCAGATGTCTTTTGTTGGAACTCCAATTTTCAGCGGTGAAAAAGCTATTGGAGTTATAATATTTCAAATTTCGATTGAACCAATTAATGACATTATGACCAACCGCAGAGTGTGGCGATATGATGAATCTGGACGTACTGGAGAAACTTATATTGTAGCTTCTGATGGCACAATGCGGAATGATAGCCGTATGTTTATTGAAGATAAAGAAGGCTATTTATTTTCAGTTCAACAAGCTGGTTTACCAGAAGATGTAATTTCTAATATTGAACTTAAAGATACTAGTGCTGGTCTACAGATGGTAGATAGTCCAGGAACTCGCTCGGCTTTCTCAGGCATCACCGGTTTCGATTTATATGAAGATTATCGAGGTGAATTCGTCTTATCAGCATTTTCGCCCATTAACATTGCTGGAATTCAATGGGCTATTTTTTCCAACTTACAAGAAGACGAGTCATTAGAACGATTAGAATCTTTAACTGCTGAAATTACCAAAGTTAGTTTTTATATAGCTCTTATCATTCTAGTCGTTGGTGGAGGTGGCGGATTTTTATTCTTTGGTAGAATTGCGGCTCCGATTAGTCATATGGAAACAATCGTTAATAAAGTTGCAGGAGGAGATTTAACCGCCCGGGCAGATATTAGAACTAATGATGAACTTGAAACTTTAAGTAGAGCCTTTAATGGTTTACTTGATGATCGACTTACTGCATTGACTAAAGCTGAAAAAGAAAATGAAATGCTTAATAACTCTATTATTGAATTACTTAAAGCGTCCTTCCAGCTTAGTCAGCGTGATTTGACTGTGCAAGTTCCAGTTACTGAAGATGTTACAGGCCCATTAGCAGATGCTATTAACCAGATGGCTACTGAAACTAGTAAAGTGTTGCTCAATGTTAGGCATGTTACTGAACAAGTAGAAAATGCTTCGCATCATGTAAAAGATCAGGGTGATAAAGTTTCTAAAGTTGCTGAAGCAGAACGGGAAGTTGTGGATGAAACTATTACCGAACTTGCAGCAGCGTCTGAAGCGATGACTAAGATTGCAGAAGTTGCAAAATCTTGTAATGAAATTGCCACTCAGGCCACTCGTACTACCCAAACTGCGTTAAATACAGTAACAAATACGGTTAATGGTATGGGTGAAATTCGAGAAGCTATCCATGAAACAGAAAAACGAATTAAGCGACTTGGTGAACGGGCTCAAGAAATTAGCAGTATCGTTGACATCATTAATAACATTGCTGAACGTACTCACGTATTGGCCTTGAATGCTAGTATGCAGGCAGCGGCAGCTGGTGAAGCTGGACGTGGTTTCTCAGTGGTTGCGGATGAAGTGCAACGACTTGCTGAAAGCTCTCGGAATGCTACTTCACAGATTTCAGCATTGGTTAAAAATATTCAGGTAGAAACTAACGATACAATTGCCACGATGGATAAAACCATTGGTCAGGTAGTTGAAGGTTCTCGACTCGCAGAACGAGCTGGTGAACAGATGAAAGATACTCAGAATACAACTGCTAATTTAGTACAAGTGGTTGAACAGATTGCGATGGCTTCTAGGCAACAGGCTCAGATTAGTAATGATTTACAAGAACGTGCTAGTACAATTCAGATTAGTACTCGTGAAACTGGTAGGCAGTTAGAAGAACAGACTATCCAGACAGAAAAACTTGTGAGTTATTCTCAAGAATTAATTGAATCTGTACGGGTATTTAAATTACCAGATTTAGATTTGGAAGATGAGGTTTAATAAAAATATTAGTATCTTATAGGTGTTTGGGAATCTAATTGTGAATTAGTGAATTAAAAATGGTTAATTACTAATGATTCAACTATTTGCAATTAGTTAAATATTATCCCGAACATAATTAATAAAACTATATCATGGCTAATATATTAGGGATTGGCAATGCTACATTAGATATTATCAATACAGTTAATGACTACCCAGATGAAGATGATGAAGTGCGGAGTATTAGCCAACGTATTGTTCGTGGTGGTAATGTGGCCAATACCTTGGTGGTATTAAGTCAATTAGGACATAATTGTACTTGGGGTGGAGTATGTGTAAATGATCTTTTTGGACAACAAATTATAGCAGATTTAGATAGTTATGCCATTAATATTGATTATTGCAAATTAGAACCCCAGGGCTCAGTTCCTACCTCTTATGTAACGTTAAATAAACGTAATGGTTCACGTACAATTGTTCATCATCGTAATTTACCAGAGTATAACTTTACTGATTTTAAAACTATTGATATAACTGATTTTGATTGGATTCATTTTGAAGGTCGCAATATAATAGAAATAGCTAAAATGTTAGCTAGAGTCCAAGAAAAATATTCAAATATTCCTATATCACTGGAAGTAGAAAAACCTAGAGCTAACATTGATAGTTTATTTTCTCAAGTAGATTTTTTATTATTCTCTAAATTTTTTGCCAGAAACTATATTCCAACTGATGATGCGGCATTGTTTTTGCAAAATATACGCAAATTATCAGCTAATAATCTTATTTGTGCTTGGGGTGCAGATGGTGCTTACGCTTTAGATACTGCTGAAAATATATCATATAGTAATGCTTATCCACCATCACAAATTATTGATACGTTAGGAGCTGGTGATACATTTAATGCTGGTATTATTGACAGTTTATGCAATCAACAAGATTTAGCAATAGCACTTGAACATGGTTGTAAATTAGCCGGTAAAAAATGTGGACAGATTGGTTTTAAAGGATTAGTATCAGATTATTTGAAATTATAGTAAACTTGATCTTATTTTAACGCAAATTTATGCTTATTGCATACTTCTTTAATGATAACTTTTGGAAGGACCAATGCGACTAATAAAATATATTTTCCAAGTTATTTTGTTAACTTTAACCGTTAATTCTATGGCAGAAAATGCGATAGAAACAACAGTAAGCAATAATAATAAATTTGCTTGGGAACTATATTCTCAACTTGAAACAAATAATAATTTATTCTTTTCTCCATATAGTATTTCAAATGTAATAGCAATGACTTATGCTGGTGCTAATGGTAATACTGCCGATCAAATTGCTCAAGTTTTTAACTTTTCTAATCAGAATCAATTGCATGAAAATATGCACAAGTTACAAGAACAAATTAATCAACGCCAACCAAATATCAAATTACAAATTGTAAATGCAGTTTGTGGTCAACAAGAGCATAATTTTCTAGTAAATTTTAAAAATACTTTGAAAAATTTTTATCAAACTGAATTACAAGAAGTTGATTTTGCTACTGATCATAAAAATGTACTCAATAAAATTAATTCTTGGGTAGAAACAGAAACTACAATAAAAAAATTTATTAAACCAGGTATCCTTAATAATCTTACTCGGTTATTACTAGTAAATGCTATATATTTTAATGGACAATGGATAACTCCATTTAAAAAAATTACTCAAGCACCATTTTGGTTGTCTGCTAAACATAGCATAAAAGTATCAATGATGAAGCAAAAAGGCTATTTTTCTTACACAAGTAACAATATGGTACAAATATTGGAATTACCTTATGCTGGAGAAATCTCAATGCTAGTTATATTACCAAAACAAAGTCTTATAAAAATAGAAAATTTACTTAGTAAACAATTAAATAAATGGTTATCACATTTGCGTTCTCAACAAGTAAAAATTTACTTACCAAAATTTAAAATAAACACTAATTTTGAATTATCAAAGACTTTAGCTACAATGGGAATGATTGATGCGTTTGATAGTAGAGCTGACTTTTCTGGAATAGATGGAACTAAAGAATTGTATTTATCGGCGGTTATTCATCAAGCTTTTGTGGAAGTGAATGAGAAAGGAACTGAAGCAACAGCAGCGACTGGGACAGTATTTACTACAAGAGGTATTACACCAGTTATTCCTAAATTTCGGGCTGATCATCCCTTTATTTTTTTTATTCGTCACAATCCTTCCAAAAGTATTTTATTCATTGGAAAGGTAATCAATCCTAATTTATAATTATGACAGACTCTAATTTAAATCCTCTTTGTGTTGACTTAGATGGAACTTTAATTGCTACCGATTCTTTATGGGAGAGCATATTAGTATTATTACGCCAAAACTTTTGGTTGAGTTTTTTATTACCAATTTGGTTATTAAAAGGTAAGGCCTACTTTAAATATCAGATTGCCCAACATTCTAGCTTAGATATAGCTACCTTACCATATAATCAACAAGTATTAGATTTCTTACGACAAGTTAAAGATCGCAAATTAGTTTTAGCAACTGCTGCTAATCAAAAAATTGCCGATGCTGTAGCCGAACATTTACAACTATTTGATGAAGTTATTGCTAGTGATAAGCAGATTAATATGATAGGAATAACTAAGCGGGATTATATTCAACAAAAATTTGGAACTTATAGTTATATAGGTGATTCTAAAGCTGATATACCTATTTTACAAGCTGCTGAAGAAGCATATTTAGTTGCTCCAAGTTCTTTTTTACAACAACAATGTCAAGCTAAACAGATATTTTCCGCTCCTAAAGCAACTTGGAAAACTTGGATTAAAGCTTTACGTCCACATCAATGGGTAAAAAACGTATTGATTTTTCTACCATTAATATTAGCCCATCAGATATTGGATACTGCTAGATTAGTTGATACAATGTTAGCTTTTTTAGCTTTTAGTATGATGGCATCAGCAGGTTATGTATTAAATGATTTATTAGATTTAGCCGCAGATAGAGTTCATCCTTCTAAAAGAAAACGACCATTTGCATCTGGTAAACTTTCAATTCAATACGGATTGCCTATATTTATAGTATTGATTAGCATAGGGTTTTTTATATCATTATGCTGGTTATCTTTAGATTTCACTGGTATGTTAGCTTTATATTTACTAATAACAATGACCTATTCTTTTTATCTCAAGAAAAAATTAGTTGTTGATGTTATTGTATTGGCTGGTTTATATACTCACAGAATTTTAGCAGGTGGTTTGGCAGCATCAGTAGAAGTTTCCTCATGGTTATTAGCATTTTCTATGTTCATGTTTATGAGTTTGGCTTTACTAAAACGTTATGTAGAATTGCGGCATTTAACTAATAAAAAGAAAGTTAGAAACCGTGGCTATGAAATTGGAGATATAAATATGGTAGCCAATATAGGCCCGACTAGTGGTTATTTAGCAATATTGGTATTTTCCTTATATATCAGCAGTGAAAAAGTCACAACTCTTTATAGTTCGCCATTTATTTTATGGTTAACCTGTCCTTTATTATTATATTGGATTACTAGAATATGGTTTTTAGCTAATCGACAACAAATGTTAGACGATCCAGTACAATTTGCCTTAACTGACAAAATAAGCTGGTTAGTAGTGATTTGTAGTGTAATCCTTATCTCATTGGCTACTGTGATTTAGAAACTATAATAATTCTTAATTAGATTCAGAAATCAACTAGCCATTTGATGTGAATGTGATCTATCTAATTGGGAAATGCTATATAGAATTGATGGGAATAATCCCTTCATGAAAGGACAATACCATTAAGTCAAGGGCAGACACGCTGGGTACTGGGCTCAGACTATGAAGAAAAACTAAAAAAATGTTAAATATCAGTTAGTTAGATATTTTGTCAATTTGGTGTAACTTACTGATATTTAAG
>JASFYV010000129.1:0-12320 GCA_045046925.1 Candidatus Marithrix sp.
AACTTTCAAATCATGTTGGAGCTATTTGGTTTTTTATTCATCACTATAATGCTAATATTATTTAAAAATTTGTAAATCACTACTTTATTCAGGACTACCGAAAATTTTAACTAATCCTTATTAGAGAAAAACGAAAAGCACCACGTACGTTCTTCTAGGCATCTTCTTAACTTTCAGAAAAGATTACAAAAAATTTACCTTTTAATCCTTAACTTAATGGTATTGACCTTAAATCTAGCGTAACTTCAGTTAATAATATGCTATATTTATTACAACCGATTTAAATTCCTTTCTAACTTCATTTGTCAAATAATTACTTATGAATATTCTAAAATATATCCTAATAATAGCTTTATTATCAATAACTAATATTATTTATGCCATTACCGTAACTAATAATAACGATAGTGGAGCTGGTTCTTTACGCCAAGCAATTGCTGATACCAATGCTAGCGATACGATTGATTTTGCTGCTAATTATAATATAATTCTTAGCTCTACATTAATCATTGATAAGGATTTAACTATTAATGGTATCGGAAAAAATATAACTATTAGTGGCAATAATTCGGTAAGAGTTTTTCAAATAGATATGGGTATTGTCAATTTAAATTATTTAACGATAACTCAAGGCCAAGCATCTGATGGTGGTGGAGTTTTTAATACAGGAACACTGATGATTAATAAAAGTGTTTTTATTGGTAATTCTGCAACTGATGGAGGTGGAGTTTATAACACAGGCACATTGCAAATTATAGATAGTACTTTTGCTAATAATTCTGCTACTAATTCTGGTGGTGGACTTTACAACGATATTTCAGCTTCTATTTCCAATAGCACTTTTTCCGGTAATATTGCTTCTAATGGTGGTGGTATTTATACAGTGACTTCTTTTCCTTTAATGAATACTATTATTGCTAATAATACTGGTGGGGATTGTGTCGGTATATCATCTGGAGATAATTTTAACACTTTGATTGAGGATGATAGTTGTGATCCAACTATAAGTGGTGATCCATTGCTTGGCTCTTTAAAAAATAATGGTGGCCCAACTCAAACTTTTGCTGTATTAACTGGTTCTTCTGCTATTGATGCTGGTGATAATTTATATTGTTCAGGCCGACTAGACCAACGTGGTTTTAATGGGAAGCAAAATGTAACTTGTGATATTGGAGCTTATGAATCAGTTAACGTATGTATTACCCAAACTCAAATTCCTCAAGCTGAATGTGATACTTTGGTAGCTATTTATGATAGTACCAACGGTTCAGGTTGGGATGACAGTCCGGGTAATAAATGGAAACAAGATAGTTCACCTTGTGGTTGGGATGGTGTTGCTTGTAGCTTAATAACATCAGGCAATGTTATTGAAATTGTTAGAGAAGATAAAAAATTAATCAATGCACTTCCTGATTTAAGTGCTTTAACTAACTTAAAAGGGCTTTGGTTACGAGATAATGACTTAACTGGAACTATCCCTAATTTAAGTGCTTTAATATCTTTGGAAGAACTATATTTAGGAAACAATCAATTTAGTGGTTTAATTCCATCTGGACTGGGAAGTATAACCTCATTAAGAGAAATTGGTTTAACAAATAATCAATTAAGTGGTTCAATCCCACCAGAGATTGGCAACCTTAGCAATCTACAATTCCTTTGGTTAAAAATTAATAACTTGAGTGGAACTATTCCCGATTTAAGTGGTCTTATTAGTTTAAAACGGCTTTATTTAAATGATAACCAATTGACTGGAACTATTCCTGATCTGAATCTACTTCCATTGGTAGCAGGCAGAACAAATTTAAGCTACAATGCATTAACTAGTGAAACAGGTACAAGTGCGACAGATGAGCAAGCAACTTGGAAAGATACCCAAACCATTCCCCCAGTTTTATTAACTCCAACTGTTCTAACCAATACAGAAATTAAGATTAGTTGGAGTCCAATAGCTTATACCAACGATACTGGCCATTACCAAGTTAAATATGCTACCAGTCCTAACGGCCCGTATACTGATGCTTCTTCCACAACTATTAATAAATCTGTTAATAAATATACCGTTAATAATTTAACAATAGGCACAACTTATTATTTTGTAGTGGAAACTTTTACTCAAGCACATGACGATCAAAAAAGTGATTTAATTAGTGTTTTAAGCAATGAAGTTTCTGCAACTACCGGTTCAATTTGTGACACTCCACTTGAAATACCTCAAGATCAATGTGAAACTTTAGTTGATATTTATAATAGTACAGATGGGAATAATTGGACTGATAAAGCGACTAATAATTGGACAGTAACAGCAACACCTTGTGATTGGATTGGAATTAGTTGTGATTCTAATTTACCTCCAAACCGTAATGTCACCATAATTAAAAGAGTGGATAAAAATTTATCTGGACCACTTCCTAATTTAAGTGCTTTAATCAAATTAGAACGTCTTGAACTGGCTAAAAATGAAATTACTGGAAATGTTCCAAGTGAATTGAATAGTCTTACTAGTTTGTTAATCATAAGCATGGGTCATAATCAATTTACCGGAACTATCCCAGATTTAAGTTCCTTAAGTAATTTGCAAATGTTGATTTTAAGTTACAATCAATTAACCGGAATTATTCCCACTTGGTTAAATAATATATCTGGATTAGAATATCTAAGTTTCGCTGGTAATCAACTAACCGGAACTATTCCAGATTTAAATAACCTTGATTTGACTCACTTATTTCTAGCTAATAACCAATTAACTGGAACTATTCCCACTTATATAAGTGATTTAACTAATTTAATTTCATTATCTCTATATAGAAATAAATTAGAAGAGAGCATTCCAAACTTAGATAATTTAACTAGCTTAACCAATATTAATATTGATAATAATCAATTAAGTGGAACTATCCCTTCTTTGCCTGCTAGTTTAATAAAAACAGATTTAAGCTACAATGTTTTTACTAATGAAACAGATGGTACAGCAACAGATAAAGATTCCGACTGGGCAAATAGTCAAACAGTTCCACCAACTCTTTCAGACCCAACAGTATTATCTGATACTGAAATAAAAATTAACTGGGAGCCAATAGCTTATACCAGTAACGGTGGTTATTACCAAGTTAAGTATGCTACTACTAAAGGTGGTTCATATATAAACGCCTCACCCACAACAGATAAATTTGATGATAATTATACTGTTACTGGCTTAACACCAGCCACTACTTATTATTTTGTAGTCGAAACTTTCACTCCAGCACATGGTATTCAACAAAACGATATAACGAGTAGTTTAAGCAATGAAATTACTGGTACAACTCCTTCTTCCACTACTTGTCCTTCAGCTATTATTGTAACGAATGCTAATAATAGTGGTACTGGTTCATTACGCCAAGCAATTGTTGATCTTTGTACTGATGGAACGATAAATTTTGATAATAATTATACTATTACACTTATCAGCCAATTGGTCATTGATAAAGATATAACTATTAATGAAACTGGGAAAAAGATAAAGCTTGATGGCAATAATATTACTAGAGTATTAAAAATAAATGACGGTATTGTTGAACTAAATAAATTAACAATTAAAAATGGTTATCTAATAAATGATGATGGGGCTGGTATTCTTATCGCAAAAGATACTGTAGTGTTAACTATTAACGATAGTATTTTTGATAATAATATTATGGAATACACTACTGATGAAATTCATGGAGGTGGTGGTGCAATTAATAATATTGGAGGAAGTCTTACCATCAACGATAGCACTTTTTCCAATAACCAAGCTATAAATATAGGTGGACGTGGAGGAGCAATACGTTGTGTGCAAGGTTGTATAATAGTTATTAACAATAGTACTTTTTCAGGTAATAATGCTAGTCAAAAAGGTGGTGCTTTATGGATTTCTGGTAATTCTAGCAGTTTTGAAAATAATGTAACCATTAATAATAGTACTTTCTATAACAATTCTTCTGACATAAAAGGCGGGGCTGTTAGTAACATGGAAGGTATTACAACAATTAATAATAGTACTTTTTCGGACAATAAGATAACTACTAGTGGTGCTGGTGCTATTTATAATGCTGTTAGTGCTACATTAAACCTGAAAAATACAATTATTGCGAATAGCACTGGAGATGATTGTAAAAATCTAGGTACAATTTCTATTAATACCAATAATTTAATTGAAGATGGTAGTTGTGGTTCAACATTCAGTGGTGATCCACTATTAAGTGCATTATCTAATAACAATGGTTCAACCAAAACAATGGCTCTGCAAACTGGTTCTCCGGCTATTGATGCTGGTGATGATATAACTTGCTTAACCACTGATCAACGTGGAACTATGCGTCCTCAAGGTGCGGCTTGTGATATTGGAGCTTATGAATCTTTACCAGCTTGTCCATCTGGAAATATAGCCTATGTTGATAAAACTGCCACTGGTAATAATGATGCTTCCGATTGGAATGATGCTTTTATTGAATTGAGTTCTGCATTGTCTTCAGTCTATTTAAATAAATGTTCAGGTATAACAGAAATTCATGTAGCTCAAGGAACTTATACTCCCGGAATTCTTCGTTCTGATACCTTCCAACTCCAAAGTAATCTAGCAATATATGGTGGTTATCCCAACGGTGGTGGCTCACGCAATACTGACCCAGATACTAACAATACGATACTTAGCGGTGAAATCGGTACAATAGGTATTGCAGATAACAGCTATCATGTAGTGTTCTCAGATAATACAACGGACAATACTGCGATATTAAATGGTTTTACCATAAGTTATGGTTATGCAGAAGGAAGCACTGGTGGCGGTATATTCAATATTGGTGGCAGTCCTATCCTAAAAAACCTGATTGTCAGTAACAACCAATCCGGTGGATTTGGAGGTGGAATTTTTACTAGGTCTCTTTGTAGCCCAATATTAACAAATATTCTGATTGAAAACAATATTGCTGGTAGTAGTGGTGGTGGTTTCGCATCTAGAGCAAGCACACCAACTTTGAACAATGTTATTATTCGGGGTAATTATGCTAAGCTAAATGGTGGTGGAGTTAATAATACCGAAGGTAGTGATATAACCATGAATAATGTAGTAATCAGTGGTAATGAGGCTTCTTCCAAAGGAGGTGGGATAAGTAGCAAATATTCCACAGCAACTCTCACTAATGTTACTATTACTGGCAATCACGCATCACTCAAAGGTGGTGGTATCCGAAGTATCGCTACAAGTGCTAGTTTTATTCTCAATAATGTGATTGTTTGGGGTAATACCACAGATGAACTAGGTAGTGAATCATTTGTAGAAAATCAAACTGGTACTCACACAGTTAGCTATAGCATTATCGAAGGTTCTAGCACTACTAATTGGTGGACAACTAACAAAATTACTGATGCTGGTAATAATATTGATCTCGATCCCTTATTTATCACTGCTGTTTCTGGCATAGTTCCCAATACTAGTGGAGATTTACATTTAAATTTAGATAGTCCAGCGATAAATACTGGTGACAATTGTATAAACACAGATTTAGATGGAATAACTCGCCCTCAAGATGGAATTTGTGATATTGGAGCTTATGAATTTTCAACTAATCCTCCTACTGCTCCTTCTAATTTAATAGCAATAGCCATTTCCGATACTCAAATTGACCTGAGTTGGAATGATAATAGTGATAATGAAGCTGGTTTTAAAATTGACCGAGATAGTGATTTAATTAATACTGTAAATTCAAATAATTATACTGATAATAATGTAATCTGCGGTACAACTTACAGTTATTCTGTTAAAGCAACTAATGCAATTGGCGATTCAACAGCAATTACTGCTACTGCAACTATCCAAGACTGTCCTGTTGAGATTCTAAATTCTCCGACTGTAACTCATAAACTCATAGTAAAAAAGATAGGTAATGGAATTGTTACTGCTAGTTATGGGATTAATTGTGGTGATGAATGTGAACATGATTTTCCTGATCAAACCGAAGTTTTTTTAACCGCAACTCCAGATATGAATTGGCTATTTATCGGTTGGAGTAGTGATTGTGATACAGATGGTTTAGTGAGAATAAATAAAGCTAAAACTTGTATTGCTAATTTTGCATCCACTATATCTGAACCTACTGATAATCTAACCAATGTCCCAACAGACTCATCAAACAATACAACGGATGCTTCCATTAAATTAACTATAGATGGCAATGGTGATGGTATTTCAGATAGTAAACAAGTTTATGTAATCACAATTCCGGATGCTGTAACTGGAGAGTATATAACCATATCCAATAATTGCCCTATCAAAATAGCTTCCGCTCATACTGAAGCAGAACAGCTATTTGAGAATGAAAAATATAGCTTTCCACAAGGCATAATATACTATGAATTACAATGTAAAACAGCCAATATAACTATGTACTTTCATGGCATGTCCAGATTCAGAACTAAGCCAGTTTATAAGAAATTTGGTCCATTAATTCCAGGTGATTTAAATACCTTGAGTTGGTACACTTTACCTGGTGTAAATTTTTCTATAACAACTGTCAATGGTAAACCAGTAGCCACTGCTAAATTTACCCTTAAAGATGGGGAATTGGGAGATAATACCGGAGTTGATGGTAAGATTGTTGATCCGGGTGGGATTGGGTTTGAATTTTTAAATTAATATTATATATTTATGATTTTTATGTTGAATTTTGTAGTTACGCAAACAGATTATGTGAGAATTCCAAGGAATTAAACTATTTAGGTTTTTAAATGAATCTTAAAATTAATACAAAAATTACTCAATTTATAGAGTTTACTAAAACCCTAGAAGGTTATGAAAAAGGGGAAGCTCAAACTTTTCTTAATCATTTATTTCAGGTGTTTGGGCATGTTGATTGCCATGAAGCCGGGGCAGTATTTGAAAAAAGAACCAAAGTTGGTAAAAGGACTAAATTTGAAGATTTATTGCTGCCAGGTAAAGTTATCATAGAAATGAAATCTAAAGGAAAGGAATTGCAAAGTCATATATTGCAAGCAAGAGAATACTGGAATAATAGTTATGATGATGATAAAACTCCTTTTGTTATTTTATGTAATTTTGACCAATTCTGGATTTTTAATTGGTTTATGCAAGATGCTCCGTTAGATAAAATAAATATTGAAGAGCTTGAAACTAGATGGAGAGCTTTGGCATTTTTATCAAAAGAGCCAATAGAACCAATTTTTGCGAATAATGTAGAGGAAGTTACTAAAAAAGCTGCTGAAAAATTACTAAAAATTTACCATTCTTTAATCCAAAGAGGTGAAAATAAAAATAAAGTCCAAAAATTTATCCTACAATTGCTTATCTGTCTGTTTGCTGATGATATTGGTTTATTCCCTGTTAATGGTTATTTTTTAGAGTTAATTCAAGACTGTAAGAACAATCAATCTACTTATGATTTATTTACTGCATTATTTAGACAAATGAATAGCAAGAATAAGGCTAAAGCTGGTAAATTTAAAGATATTTACTATTTTAATGGTGGAATTTTTAAAGAAATAAATCCAATTGAACTAAATAGTTATGAATTGAAGTTATTAGAAACAACAGCTAAGTTTGATTGGAGTAAAGTAGAACCGGCTATTTTTGGTAATATTTTTGAATATAGTATGGGTAGCAATGAACAACATGCCACTGGAGCTCATTATACCTATGAACAAGATATAATGAAAATAGTCCGTCCAACCATTATTCAGCCAATTTTAGAGCAAATTAGGCAAGCCAAAACTTTGGAGGCTTTGCTAAAATTACGGGAAGAATTGGGAAAAATAAAAATATTAGACCCAGCTTGTGGTAGTGGAAATTTCTTATATGTTGCCCTAAGAGAACTGAAAAATCTGGAATTGGAAATCTTAACTAAGATTAAAGAAAATTTCTCTAGTTATCAAATTCAAAATATTTACTCTGTCGTGCAAATGAAGCAATTTTATGGTATTGATATAAATACATTTGCCGTTGAATTAGCCAAAGTTACTTTATCTTTTGGCAAGAAGATATTTAATGATTTGTTTATAGAATTTATTAAAAAACACCAATTATCCTTGAGTTTTGAAGATAAAACTTTGCCATTTGATGACCTTGATAAAAATGTAATTGCTGACGATGCCCTGTTTTGTAAATGGCCTAAAACTGATTTTATTATCGGTAATCCGCCATTTCTTGGGGGTAAATATTTGCGAGTTGAACGAGGAGATGAATATGCGGAAAAAATTTATGCAGCTTTTCCGAATGTTAAAGGACAACCAGATTATTGTATATTTTGGTTTCAAAAAGCTCATGAAAGTTCTGCTAAAAAGTTAGGCTTGGTTGGAACAAATTCCATTGCACAAGGTGTTTCCAGAACAGCCAGTTTAAGCTTTATAACTACCAATAAAGGTATTATCATAAACGCAGTATCAACTCAAGTATGGAGTGGAGCTGCTAATGTACATGTCAGTATTGTCAATTGGGTCAAAAAAAATCCCCCTTCAACAATTTATCTTGATGATAAAAAAGTAAAATATATCAATTCAAGTTTAAAAGCAGAAACAGATTATACCAATGCCCAACAAATTCCAGAAAATTTAGGTAAATCTTTTGAAGGGTGTCAATTAGCTGGAAAAGGTTTTACAATTTCTGCTGAAACTGCAAAAAAATGGCTCAAAGCAGATAACAAAAATATCCTTAAACCAATGCTTGATGGTAAAATTTTAGTATCACCAAGTATTGAGCTTGATTGGGTTATTGATTTTAATGATATGTCGTTGGAAGAAGCTAGTCTTTATAAACTGCCTTTTGAACATGTTAAAACCCATGTGAAGCCAGAACGTATGCTTAACAAGGAAAAACGTCGAAAAGAGAAATGGTGGTTATTTGGTAGATCACGTCCAAATATGCGGAAAGCTTTAAAAGGATTAAAAAAATATTTTTGTTTACCTAAAATAGCAAAATATACTTGTTTTCGTGCAATTGATATTTCAATTCTACCTTGTGAAGCAAATATGGTAGTTGCGAGTGATGATTTTTTTATTCTAGGCATCTTAAATTCTAAATTGCATTTGGATTGGGTGTTGGTACAAAGGTCAACTTTAAAAGCAGATACAAGATACACTAACACAACTTGTTTTATGACCTTTCCATTTCCAGATAATGTATCAACTGCAAAAAAACAAAAAATTAGAAAGATAATGACAGAATTAGAAAATTTTCGGACTAAAGAAACAATATCTCGTAAATGTACAATAACAACATTTTACAATGATTTTTTCCATGAACCATCTAGCAATTTATTTAAACTCCATCAAAAACTTGATCAAGCTGTATGTGTTTGCTATGGCTGGAAATATAGCAAAATAAAATCTTATAATAATGAGTTATTTAAATTGAATCTTGAAAAAACTAAAAATTAGCCAAGATTCATCAGACTTTGGGTAATGTCGATAAGGCTCTTGAGTTCGTTGAATTATTCACTGGATTAATGAAAGAACTCAATGACTCGAATCCTAAACTCAAAAATGGTTTAGCTATTTTCTACTACAAACTTGGTGGTATTTATACTGATAAACAAAAAAGCTATCAAACTTTAGCAAGAACTCTACGACTTAAACTTATAAAGGCTATATTGAATATGTTAAAGGGTTGTTTGAACAAGATTGTGCAGGATGTTAAAGATTAACCGGATTTACAATCAAAATCGAATAGTTTTAATTTATCATATATGGATAATCTATATCACGCACTATCATCTCATCAGTAGTTGTAAAACTGGTAATTTTATCGGCATAATTCTTGAGAAAGATACTGGCACCTTGATCACCATCTAAGTTTAACAAGGATTCGTGGAATTCTCTGCTAAAACCTACCGGATGACCACGTTTACCTTGATAGAAAGGGACACAGATAGCAGCACCTTGTTCTAAATTATATACTAATTGTTTGATTGTCTCAGGTTTAATAAACGGCATATCAGCTAATGCAATAATCCACCCAGTTGCATCAGTTGAAGCTTGAACAGCATGAGAGATGCTACTACCTATTCCTCGATCTGGTTGAGGGTTAATTATTGTAGTCAGTCCAGCAGTTGTCAAGAGTTTATCAAGCTTCAAGGCATCAGGACGAATAACCGCTATACTCGTGGTTACAGCAACCAGAAGATTTTGTCCAGATTTAACCGCCATTGGTGTGCCGTCGGCTAACGGATGGAGGAGTTTATTAGAACCAAAACGGCGACTGCTTCCTGCTGCTGGTAAAATCCCGATAATATTATTGGACATTTAAAGTTATACCATGCCGAGCAGCTGTAATATCTGCCATAATTGCGACAGCTATTTCCGCCGGAGTATGACTACCAATTGGTATTCCTACTGGACCATGCAATCTTGCCAACTGCTCTGGCGATAGTCCCAATTGTTGCAAACGTTGTCGACGGGCAGCATTAGTACGTTTAGAACCTAATGCACCAATATAAAATATAGGAAATTGCAATGCTTCCCATAATGCCATATCATCCAACTTAGGATCATGAGTTAGAGTAATAACTATGCTATGTTTGTGAGTAGCAATTTTTTTTACAGCATCATCTGGCATCAATTTAGTCAAATTACTTTCAGACAATTGCCAATTATCGTCGTGCTTTTCCCTTGGATCGCAGACTGTAACTTGATAACCAAGCATCAAACCGATTTGCATTACACAGTGTGAAAGATGACCAGCACCGATAAGCAGTAACTGCCAATTAGGTCCAAAAACCTGCTGTATGTAACTATCAGTATAACTAAATTTATCGTCATAAGAAGCAGAAAGCAAAGTAACTTCACCACTGACAAGACATAAGCGACGACAAATTAGTTCATCTTGGTTAATTTTTGCTAATATTTTTCTCAGCAAATCTTGATTTATCAAATTTTCCAAAACCAACTCCAAGCCACCGCCACAAGGCAAACTAAAACGATGTGCTTGCTCTGATGTTACGCCATATTTTAACTTACTTGGAGGTTTTTGAATAAACTCTCCACCACAATAACGTACTAATATATCGTCTTCAATACAGCCACCAGAGACTGAGCCTAAATATTGACCATCATCCCGCAATAGCATCATGGAACCAGCCGGACTGGGTGAAGACCCCCAAGTTTTGACTACCGTTACCAAACCAACAGTATGATTTTGATCTAACCATTCCAAAGCTGTTTGCAAAATTTCTTGAGCAGATTCGTTGCTATTCATGTTTTTAAGCTATATTCCTAATAGATATAGAAGTAATATATCATAATCAATAATGACTATAAAATTATACTGATGATAGAACTAGAGAATAGACAGATTTTATAAATAACGAAAGGAATAAGTAGGTGTTATAATAAAAACATAGCGTTTCCCGATACAGTTAAATACAACCTTCCCTAATCTCCCTCCTTAAATAAGGAAGGGACGCAAGGGGTGGTTATGTACATATAAGCGAGTCCAATATATTTTGAATACGATAGAGAAAATAATAACAGAGATAAAGGAAACCTTTCTAAAAAATAATTATAAACTGGCAGTAGCAGAAAGCTTAACTTGTGGTTATATTCAAACAATGATTGGCCAAACGTCAGGGGTGTCAGGTTTTTTTGTCGGTGGGATCATAACATATTCATTGGCAACAAAATGCAACTTATTACAAGTTGATAGAGAATATGCCAAATCTGTTAACTGTGTATCAGAATTAGTTGCTAAACAAATGGCTATTGGAGCTTGCCGATTATTTGAGGTAAATGTTAGCATCGCAACAACTGGTTATGCAGAACCAGCTATGGATGAAAAAATTCCATTTGCATATGTAGCTGTTAAAGTAAATAATTCAATTTTCTCAAAGAGAGTTATTGCTCCAAATATGAATCGTATAGAAGTGCAACAATATATTTCTATGACAGCTTTATCATATTTATTAGAATGTTTGAATATGTAAAAATTAATTGTGAATGGTTAACTGTGAATTATTAATTGTTAATGAAAGTCAAAACCATTGTAACTACCTACCATGCGATTAATGAAATATATAAACCACCCCTTTCGTCCCCTCCTTATTTAAGGAGAGGGGAGGTTGTATTTAATTAAATCGGGAAATGCTATATATTTTCTTAACTTATAATAGAATGGTAGGTAATTACAAGCCATTAGTAATTAACCATTCTTAATTTACTAATTCACAATTAAAAATGTATTAAAACTCCAAATATAGTACAATTTAAATTGAAAGATTGTATTTTTGATGTTATACTATTGTGATTATGGCAAAAATATATAGTAAAGATTTTCGTGAATGCGTTGTGCAAAATGTTCT